>NZ_JBLZPH010000022.1:0-67342 GCF_049199205.1 Shinella sp. M31
TCCTACGATGTCACGGTCCAGCTCGACGCTGAGGGTTACAGTATGGACTTCGACGATTTCCGCCGCTGGATGGATCAGAGCAAACCTTTCGCGCAGGTGATGAACCGCTCGATGGAGGGGTTTACGGTTCAACTGGCACATACGGCCGTGTCCAATGCCGTACACGATGTCAACGAGCGTCTCGCCCGCTGGCTCCTCATGTGCCACGACCGCTCGCGCAGCGACGAGATGGCGGTCACGCACGAACTCCTCTCGGTTCTCCTCGGCGTCAGGCGCCCCAGCGTGACGACTGCGCTTCATGTCCTGGAAGGCGAGGGTCTCATCCGCTCGCTGCGAGGCAGCGTCGTCATTCGCGACCGCTTGGCTCTGGAGGATTTCGCACAAGATTGTTATGGCCGGCCCGAAGCAGAATACCGACGCTTGATGAGCGACCTCTCCGCAGAGAGAGCGTGATACGGAAGGCCAATCAATGTGCCCACCATCTCACGCTTCACCTCCATAGCCATTGTGGCAGAGGTGCGAACGCACGATGTGTACACCTGACCCCGACGACGCAATCGCTTCACTATCCGCCCGCGAGCCTTGGCAGAAGATAGATTTCCGCTCCGGCCGGTAGTTCCTTCGACCATGTGTCGCGATAGATCGTCCCATCTATCGCAACCGCAATCCCGCGGTCCATTAACGGCGTAAGACCAGGGAACCGTTCGCTTAACTTCTTGAACAGTTCCCTGATGTTTTTTGCCTCGACCTCGACCTTGCTGTTGCCCTCGGCCGCCGCGGCGAGCGCACCCCAGAGCGTCACCTCGACCATCGGGCCTCCTTAGGCTTCGAGCGCCGCTAGGATCCGCGGCGGCGACATAGGGATATGCTGCATCCGCACGCCCACCGCATTGGAAACCGCATTGGCCACCGCCGCAAGCGGGGGGACGATGGAGGTTTCCCCGACGCCGCGCACCCCATAGGGATGGTTGGGGTTGGGGATTTCCAGGATTTGCGTGTCGATCATGGGCAGATCCGAACAGACGGGGATGCGGTAGTCGAGAAAGCCTGCATTCTGCAAACGGCCATCCTTGCCGTAGATGTATTCCTCGTTGAGCGCCCAGCCGATGCCTTGTGCGGCACCCCCTTGGTACTGCCCCTCGACATAGGTCGGATGCACGGCTTTGCCGGCGTCCTGCACCACGGTGTAGCGTAAGACCTTGGTGGCCCCGGTTTCGGGATCGACCTCGATATCGCAGATATGGGTCGCGAAGGACACGCCGGCGCCGTCGGCCACGATCTCGCTATGACCGGCAATCGGCCCGCCCGTAGTGCCGGATGCGGCGGCAATCTCCTTCAAGGACAGTTTTGGAAGGTTTCCGTGCGTCTCGCCTTTGGCGACGGCATGGCCTTTTTCCCACGTCACGTCCTCGACCGGGATGTCCCACATCTGCGCCGCGCGTGCGCGGAGGATTTCGATCGCGTTGCGGGCGGCGGAGATGGTGGCCATCGAGGACGAGAAGGTGCCACGGCTGCCGTCGGTCATGTCGTTATAGCCGAGGCTTGATGTATCGGCGATCACGGCTCTGACCTGCGCGTAGTCGATCCCGAGTTCCTCTGCGGCCACCAGCGAGAGCGATGCGCGCGAACCGCCCACATCCACCGTGCCGACAGCCAGCGAGACCGTGCCGTCCATTCCGATATTCAGATCGGTGCATGTCTGGCCGCCGAAGTTGAACCAGAAGCCGCATGCCATGCCGCGCCCCTGGTTCTTGCCGAGCGGCGCCTTCATGTGCGGATGGTTTTTCACGGCCTCCAATGTCGGGCCGATCCCGATCGGACCATAGACCGGGCCGTAGGATGCCTTGGTCCCCTCCTGTGCGGCGTTCTTGATACGGAAGTCCACGGCATCCATGCCAATCTTCTTGGCAAGTTCGTCGATGGCGCTTTCCACGGCAAACGCCGCCATCGGCGCGGACGGCGCACGGTAAGCCGCAGTCTTCGGACGGTTTACCAGCACTTCGTAGCCGACGGTCCTGACATTCTCGAGCTTGTAGCAGGCGAATGCGGTCATGGCGCCGACCTCGGCCCAGGATCCGGCATAGGGGCCGCAGGAATAGCGAAGCGTCGCATCGGCGGCGATGATCGTTCCGTCCTTCATTGCGCCGATCTTAACGTCGATCGACGTGGCGCTGGTCGGGCCGGTTGCGCGAAACACCTCGTCACGCGTCATGACCAGCTTGACCGGCCTGCCGGCCTTGCGCGACAGCGCGAGCGCGACCGGCTCGGCCCAGACATGGGTCTTGCCGCCGAAGCCGCCGCCGATTTCCGACGACGTCACACGCAGCTTGGAGGCTTCCAGGCCGAGCAGCTGCGCGCAATGCTGGCGATAGACGAAGTGGCCCTGCGTGCAGACCCACAAATCCGCCGTGCCGTCCGAACTGACATTGGCCACGCAGGCATGAGGCTCGATATAGCCCTGATGGGTCTGTTCGGTCCTGAACGTCCGCTCGACCACGAAATCCGCCTTCGCCATGCCGGCGTCGACGTCGCCATGCCCGAACTGACTGCGCATCGAGACGTTCGAAGCGCGATCCGGCTTCGGATCGACGCCCGTCGTGAAGATCGTGTCGTTGATGAGTGGAGCATCGGCAGCGAAGGCCTGATCGACGTCGGTGACGTGCGGTAGGAGTTCGTACTCAACTTCGATGAGCTTGAGCGCCTGCCTGGCGGTGTGTGCATCGATCGCCGCGACGGCAGCGACGGCATGCCCGTCGTAGAGCGCCTTCCTGCGCGCCATGCAGTTGTCGAGAATGTCATACATCGACGTGTCGCCGTTGGTGAGGTCGGGCAGGTCCGCCGCCGTCACCACGGCCTTGACGCCGGGAAGCTGCTCGGCCTTCGACGTGTCGATCTTGCGAATGACGGCATGGGCGTGCGGGCTGCGCAGGATACGTCCGATCAACTGGCCGGGCATGTTGAAATCGGCACCGTAGCGTGCGCGCCCCGTTACCTTGTCGACGCCGTCAGGCCGGATGGGGCGCGTGCCGACGGAAGAGAAGCTGCGTGCCGCGTGGCTGGGATCGAAAGTCATGGTCATGCTCCTCTCATAACGCTGGCGGCGTCCTGAACGGCGCGCACGATTTTGTCGTAGCCGGTGCAACGACAGAGATTTCCGGCGAGGCCGAAGCGGATTTCCTCCTCGGTCGGGTCCGGGTTTTTGGCCAGAAGATCTTTGGCGGCGATGAGAAAGCCGGGCGTACAGATGCCGCATTGCAAGGCGGCGTGCTCGAGGAATTTCTGCTGCAGCGGGTGGAGCTTGTCACCCTGCGCCATGCCCTCGACGGTGGAAATATGGCGGCCTTCCGCCTCGGCCCCGAGCACCAGGCAGGAGCAGACCAGGCGATCATCGAGAATGATGCTGCAGGCGCCGCAGTCGCCCGTGCCGCAGCCTTCCTTCACGCCCATGAGCCCCAGGCGTTCGCGCAGCACTTCCAGCAGTGTCTCGTCGGGATGACAGAGAAACTCGGCATGATCGCCATTGATCGTCGTCGAAACTGCAATACCTGCCATCACTTTTGTCCTGCACGTTGATAGGCGGTCAGCGCGACCCGCTTGGCCAGCACGCCCGCGACTTTCTTTCGGAATTCCACGGTGCCTCGCTTGTCGTCGATGGGGCGACAGGCACCGGAACAGGCTTCGGCGAGGCGGTCCAGCGTGCCGTCGTCGACGCGGGAGCCAACCAGGATATCGGCCGCCTCTTCGACCAGCAGCACCGTGGGTGCCGCGGCGCCGAGCGCGACGCGCGCCTTCTCGACGACGCCCTGATCATTGAGGGTGAGATTGACCGCGGCACTGACGACGGCGATGTCCATTTCGGTGCGTGGCGTGAACCGTTGGTAGGCGTCGCCCGAACGGGGCTGGCGCCTGTCGAGCAGAATCGCTTCGATGATCTCGCCGGGTGCCAGCGATGTTTTGCCGGGCGCGACCGGCACCATTTCGACGGCAATCGTGCGAGAACCGGCCGGTCCTCTGATGAGAGCCTTTGCGCCGGCCGCCACCAGCGCCGGCACGCTGTCAGCGGCGGGGGATGCGTTGCAAAGATTTCCGACGATCGTGCAACGCCCCTGCACCTGCTTGGAACCAATCAGTCTGGCGCCCTCAACCACGCCCGGCCAGGCGTTCCGGAGGGCTGCATTCTCGCCCAGGACCGCACAAGGCACCGCCGCGCCGATGACGAAGCCTTCGTCGCTCTCGATGATGCGTCCCAAGGCCTCTATCGCTTTGATGTCGATGATGAGGTCGGGCTCGATGAACCCGCCTTTCATTCTCACCAGCAAATCGCTTCCGCCGGCCAGGATCGCGGCCTTGCCTGCGGCATTCGCCAGCAGGCCGACGGCATCCTCCAATGAACTTGGGCGAATATAGCGCAAAAGGATACTCCTCGTGATGAAGTCGGGCCGGAAGCAAATATCGCAACCCGCAATAACCGATGCCGCGACGATGTCGCAACCGCTCGCCAACGCTATTGGAAGCACCGGTTCGATACAAGCCGGGTCCTCCATTTCCGATGAGCGGCCCATGTGGGTCCCCATGAAGATGGGTCGTCTTAGGCGAGTGTGTTGGCCAATTCATGCCGTGCGAGCAAGCTCGACAGCGCGACGATGCGCTGCGATTGCCGCGGTTCCAAGGAGCGTTTTCAACGCATCGTTTTCCGTCAGCACGCTGAGCGCTGCCTCGGTGGTGCCGCCGGGGCTGGTGACCTGGCGGCGTAGCTCCGCAGGGGGTGTATCGGCCGCCATCGCCAGGGCGCCGGCACCAAACACGGTTTCCTTTGCAAGTGCGAGAGCCGTTTGCGGCGGCAGGCCGAGTTGCGTGCCTGCTGCAGAGAGTGCCTCGATGAAGTGGAACACATAGGCGGGACCCGAGCCGGACAGGGCCGTAGCCGCGTCGACCTGCGCCTCGTGTTCGACGCGATGCACCGCCCCGCCGGCAGAGAGGAGCCTCGTCACCCGTTCGGCGTGCTGCGGGCTGACGCGCGCATTGGCGAAAATGACCGTCGAACCCTTGCCGATCGCGGCCGGTGTATTCGGCATCGCGCGCACCGCGGCCACCTCGCCAAGGCTCGTTTCCAGCGCCGAAACGGGAACGCCGGCCGCGATGCTGACGACGACGCTTTCCGTCACATGGGGCCGGTAGGCCGGCAGCACCGCCGCCATGATCTGCGGCTTTACCGCGAGTACCACAGTCGCCGGCCTGAACCCGGCATGCAACGCCTCGGCCGATGCATAGGTCCCGACACCGAGCGCGCCGGCTTGCGCGCGCAATGCCTCCGCGGGCTCGACCACATGCACGTCGTTCGGATGCATGAAGCCGGCCGTCAGCCAGCCTTGCAGCAAAGCTCGCCCCATATTGCCGCATCCGACCAGAAGCAGTTCGTCGTTGGTTGCGACCTCGGCCATATCAGGCGCCTTCTACCGGGATGCCGTTCGTGACCAGATCGGCGATCGTTTTGCCCCAGCCGTTCTGTTCGGTGGCGAAGAAATCGCCGATCACATAGTTGGCGGCCAGCACCTGCACCGGGCCGAGCGGAGAGAGCGGGTCGGTGGCGAGTGCGCCGAGCGAGACTGCGGCCGAGCCCCAGCGGCAGGAGGTCATCTGAAAATCCGACGAGGTATCGCGGGCGATCACCCGCTTGTTGAGGATCTTTCCGTCCGGCGCCGGCTGAATGTGGATGTTGAGATGCGGGGTTGTCTTCAGCGGTTCGGCCTGCGTACCGTCGAAGGTGCAGTCGATGGTGATCAGCGGTACGCCATGGCGGACGACACTTGCCATAGCGCCGCCCGCGCGCTCGGTCAGTTCGATCGTGCCGAATTTTTTCGGGTAGCCCCAGAGATCGCGGCCGGCCGCGATGGCCGCGTCATTGTCCTCGTATTCGAACAGGAAATAGCCGCCTTCGCGATCGCCGAAACGCACGGGGATGACGATGCCGGCATCCATGAAGGGCGCCTTGCGGCAGTTGGTGAAGTCCGAGACATAGACCAGGAACCGGTCGCCGGCGAGCGTGAACGGCGTGTTCTCCAGATAGTGGCCGAGGATTGCCGGATCACCCTGGCAGATGGCGTTGAGACTGCGGTTGCCCGGACATTCATAGGGTACGAAGGGATCCGGGATCAGCGGCGCCTGGAGGGGCATGTTGTTGGCATTGTGAAGCGGAATTCGGGTCATAGCTGCCTTGGGCCTTTAGAGGGTGCGGAAAACATATGAAAAAATATCCATATAAATTCATTCAAGTGAAATTTCTTATCCATGATTCCATGTTCGTCAAGTGATTTCAGCCGCAGCGAATAGCGCTGAGGAGCCGCGTAAACGCTTTTGGGATCGTAGACACCCGCTCGATCCTGCCGCCGTATCCCGTTCCGCAGACCTCGATCGCCTGATCTCAACGGCGGCACGGTGGTATCCGGCGGGCTTGCCGATATCGGGAGGCCGGGCTACACGAGACGAGTTCTGCAATGGCGCCTTCGTGGCGCGGCGAAGCGATTGCCATGGTGACGAGCTTGTCCTCTGATGACCCGAAAAGTGCCGACGATGCCGATCCGCTGATGGTGCGATCCGTGGAAAAGGCGTTTCGGGTGCTGGAGGCCTTCGACGGCACCAACAGGAGCCTCAGCCTTGCGCAGATCGGCGCGAATGTCGGCCTCGACAAGAGCGCTGCGCAACGCTTCACCCATACGCTGAACAAGCTGGGCTATTTGCAAAAAGACCCGGTGACAAAGCGTTTCGAGCTCAGCTTGCGCAGCCTCGAAATGGCGCGCCATTTCATCACCGCCAACCCGCTGGTTAACCAGGCGATGCCCTATCTCCTCCATCTCAGCCGCGAGACGGAGGAGGCGGTGAACCTGACGTTGCCCGACGGAACGGAGATCGTCTTTGCCGCCCGTTTCATGAGCCGGCATATGCTCAACACCGATGTCGTCGTCGGCACGCGCATGCCTGCCTTCTGCACGGCGCCGGGCCGGGCGATCCTTTCCCGATTGCCCGCGGCGGAGGCGCTCTCGCTCATCGAGCGGTCGCCCTTGCAGGCGTTTACGCCGCAGACGGTGTACACGGTCGACGGACTGGTCGAACGGCTCGATGCCGCACGCAGTGCCGGTTATGCGACGACCTGGGGCGAATTCTTTCCAGGCGATCTCTCGGTTGCTGCCGCGGTGACCGATCAGGCCGGACGTCCCGTCGCGGCGGTCAATATCGGTGTGTCCAACGCGCGCTACACGCCCGAAAAGGCGGAAGAAACATTCGCGCCTCTCGTCGTCGCGGCCGCGCGCTCGATCTCGCAGGCCTCATCCACCTTCTGACGTCTTTAAAAGGCAAATCTTGAGCCTTCGCCGGCTTGCCGGCGAGGGATTTTTTATGTCGTGAAAAATCCCATTGACAATTTCATGTATCGAATTACGATACTAAGTATCACAATACGATACGATGGATCGCATGACAAATTTTGTTTTGACTGAGCAGCGCGGCTCCTGCCGCGCGATCACGCTGAACCGCCCCGAGGTCCTCAATGCCTGGCATTCCCAGATGCGGCTTGACCTCATGGCTGCGCTCGAGTCCGCCGAGGAAGACGCCGCCGTCGGTGCGATCATCATGACCGGGGCAGGCGAGCGCGCCTTCGGTGCCGGGCAGGATCTCAACGAGACCAAGACCTTCGACCCCGACCGTGCGGAACTCTGGATCGGCGAATGGGAGCGGCTCTACGATCGGATCCGCAGCCTATCCAAGCCGTTGATCATGGCGCTGAACGGCCTGGCCGCCGGCTCGGCCTTCCAGGTGACCTTGCTCGGCGATTTCCGCATCGGCCACGATGGCGTGAAGATGGGGCAGCCGGAGATCAATTCCGGTATCGCCAGCACGACCGGCCCATGGATCATGATGGAGATGATCGGGCTTGCGCGCACCACCGACCTGACCCTCAGCGGCCGCATGATGGACGCGGCGGAATGTGTCGCCATCGGCCTCATCAACCGGATCGTCCCGCGCGAGGAGGTGCTGGAAGCCTCATTGGCGCTCGGCGAACAGCTTGCCGCAAAGCCGCGGCTTGCCATGAAGCTCAACAAGCAACGCTTCCGCGAGGTCACCGAGGCCCGTTTTCGCGACGCGCTTGCGGCCGGCGTTCGCAACCAGCGCATCGCCTATGGCGATGGTGAGCCCAACCGCATGATGGAACAGTTTCTCGCCGCCAAATCCAAGGCGAAGTCCGGCTGAGCCGCACCTGCCGTCGCGTTTCAAGATCAATGACTTTTCAGGACTATAGCGTGGAAGACCAAGGTTTCATTTTTCGCCTGCCGGCTCGGGCCGCCGCCTCGCCCGATGCCATCTATGCGACGTTCGACGGCGAACCGATCACCTTTGCCGATCTGCACCGCAAGTCGGACAATGTTGCGGTCGCACTTCGTCGCCTTGGCGTTGAGAAGGGTGATCGCGTCGCGCTGATGCTGCGCAACAGCCCCGACAGCCTCGCCGTGCTGTTTGCCATCGCCAAGTGCGGCGCCGTGTGGGTGCCGGTGAATGTGCAGCTGCGCGGCGACGGGTTGAAATACATCCTGGAACATTGCGATCCGCGCGTCGTCTTCGCCGATCGCGATCTTTTCCCGAACATCTTGGAATGTGGCGCCGATACCTCGGCGTTCCGGCTTGTTGCAGAGGCAGGCGACACCGAGTCGCTCGACCGGCTTGCCAGCGGCGATCACGTCTTCGCCGAGCCGCTGCCGGCTGCCGATGATCTCTTCGCGCTGAACTACACCTCCGGCACGACCGGTCGTCCGAAAGGCGTCCGCGTCACCCATCGCATGCTGCGCTACGCGGCCGAAGGCGCAATGCTCTGCTCGGATGCGCGCGATGGCGATGTCTTCTTCGTCTGGGAACCGCTTTATCACATCGGCGGCGCGCAGCTCATCCCGATCCCGCTGCTGCGTGACGTCACGCTGTCCATGGTGCAGCGCTTCAGCGCCAGCCGCTTCTGGGATCAGGTGCGCGACTGCGGCGCGACGCAGATCCACTATCTCGGCGGTGTCTTGCAGATCCTTCTCAAACAACCCGAAAGCGCGCGCGACCGTGACCACAAGGTCCGCGTCGCCTGGGGCGGTGGCTGCCCGCGCGACATCTGGCGCGCCTTCGAGGAGCGTTTCGGCACACCGCTGCGCGAATGCTACGGCATGACGGAATCCTCCAGCATCACCACGTTCAACGCGGCCGGCATAGTCGGTTCGGTCGGCACGCCCGTGCCGTGGCTTTCCGTCGAGATTCTCGACGAACAGGGTGCGCCCGTGGCGGCGGGCGTGCATGGCGAGATCGTCGTCCACCCGCGTCAGGCGGGCGCGGTCTTCGCCGGCTATTTCCGCAACGAAGAGGCGACCGCCAAGGCGCTGCGGCCGGATGGTTTCCACACCGGCGACCTCGGCATGATCGATGCGGACGGCAACCTCTATTTCCTCGGCCGCCTGACGGACAGCGTGCGTGTGAAGGGCGAGAACGTCTCGGCCTTCGAGGTGGAGCATGTCGCCGGCGGTCATCCGATGGTTGAGGATTGTGCGCTGATCGGCGTCAAGGCCGAGGTCGGCGAACAGGAGATCAAGCTGTTCATCAAGCCGAAGGAAGGGGCAGCGATCGACTATCCGGCCTTTTCCGACTGGCTCGCCCATCGTCTGGCGCCGTTCCAGAACCCGCGCTACCTCGCTGTGGTCGAGGATTTCGAACGCACGCCGAGCCAGCGCATCATGAAGCACCGCCTGCCTGCATCCGTCGAAGGCAGCTGGGACAGGCAGCAGCACGCCGGCCGATAAGGTCTGGACCCGATACGTACACAACCGCATACCCTGAGGGGGAGACAGTTAGAATGAAGGCCGCCGTTCTCTACACGTTCAATGAAGACCTCGTCATCGAGGATGTGCCGATCGCTGATCCAGGCGATCGCGAGGTGCTGGTGCGCATCATCGCGACCGGTGTCTGCCACAGCGATCTCAGCGCCGCAAAGGGCAAGTCTCGCCCCAAGTTGCCCGTCATCCTCGGCCACGAAGCGGCCGGCATTGTCGAGCGCACCGGTTCGGCGGTGTCGAAGGTGAAGAAGGGCGACCACGTCATCCTCTCCTGGGCACCCAATTGCGGCGAATGCTTCTATTGCCACAAGCGCCTGCCGACCATGTGCGACACCTATGGTGACGCTGCGGGCGGCAACACGCTGTGGAACGGTGCCCTTCGGCTCGGCAGTGCGCAGAAGCCGGTCAATCATTTCACCTGCGTTTCGAGCTTTGCAGAGCTTGCGGTCGTGCCGGAAGCGGGCTGCTCCAAGATCGAGCAAGACATTCCCTTCGAGGTCGCGGCTCTCGTCGGCTGCGCGGTGACGACGGGCTTCGGTGCCGTGGTGAACGACGCCCACGTCGAGCCCGGCGAGATCGTCGGCGTCATCGGCGTCGGCGGCGTCGGTATCAACGCCATCCATGCGGCATCCGTCGCCGGCGCGGAAGCGGTCGTCGCCATCGATATCAATCCGGAAAAGGAAGCGGTCGCCCGGTCCTTCGGTGCGACGCACTTCCTGAATTCTGCGACACAGGATGTCACCGCGGAACTGAAGGCGCTCAGCCGCGGCCGCGGGCCTGACAGCATCATCGACTGCACCGGACGGCCTGCGGCCATCGCACTTGCCTATGACAGCGTCCGGCTCGGCGGTTCGGTGATTTCCGTGGGCATCGCCGCCAAGGGCGAGATGGTCTCCCTGCCGGCTTCGACCTTGCCCAATACCCAGAAGCGCATCATCGGCAGCAACTATGGCGGCGGGGTTCCGGAGCGTGATTTCGAACGCATCCTCGGCCTCTACCGCGCCGGCCGTTTCGACCTCGACCGCCAGGTCGGCGCGCGCGTGCCGCTGGAACAGATCAATGAAGCCTTCCGCTGGCTGGAGCAGGGCGTTCTTGCCCGCACGCTCGTGTGCTTCGACCGCTGACCGACGAAATCGAACGAGACTGACTATGTATCCCGATACCCAACTCTTCATTGCCGGCGAATGGACGAACGGCTCGGGCGGCGAAACGCTGCCCGTCCTCAATCCGGCGACTGGCGGCGAAATCGGTCGCGTCGCGAAAGCAACGGCCGCAGACATGGATCGCGCGCTTGCCGCTGCTGCCGAAGCCTTCGACCAGTGGCGCAAGACGACGGCGCGCGAGCGTGCAAAACTGCTGCATGCAGCCGCCGATAATCTGCGCGCCCGTATCGAGGATATCGCGCCCATCCTGACCATGGAGCAGGGCAAGCCGCTTGCCGAAGCCCGCTCGGAACTGCGCAATGCCGATGACGTCATCCGCTGGTTCGCGGAGGAGGCCATCCGCTCCTACGGCCGCATCATCCCGGCGCGCAAGCCCGGCGTGCAGCAGATGGTCATGAAGGAGCCGATCGGTGTGGTCGCCGCGTTCACGCCGTGGAACTATCCGGTCGCCCAGGCGATCCGCAAGATTTGCGCGGCGCTTGCCGCCGGCTGCACCGTCATCCTGAAGGCCGCCGAAGAGGCGCCGGCTTCCTGCGCGGCCATGGTGCGCGCCTTTGCCGATGCCGGTTTCCCTGATGGGGCGATCAGCCTGCTCTACGGCACACCCTCGGAAATTTCCGAATATCTCATTCCGCATCCGGTGATCCGCAAAGTGTCCTTCACCGGGTCGACGCCGGTCGGCAAACATCTGACCGCGCTCGCCGGCGCCCACATGAAGCGCGTGACGATGGAGCTCGGCGGCCATGCGCCATACATCGTCTGCGCCGACGCGGACCTCTCGTCCGCCGTTTCGATGCTGGCCGGCCACAAATTCCACAATGCCGGTCAGGTCTGCATCGCGCCGACACGTGTGCTGGTGGAAGAGCCTGTCTTCGACAATGTCCTCGAAGACTTCGTCATTGCGGCGAAGGCCGTGAGGGTAGGAGATGGCCTCTCCGACGGTATCGACATGGGGCCGATGGCAAATGCCCGCCGCCTCGACGCGATGGACCGGCTGATCGGCGATGCTATCGCCAAGGGTGGCCGCCTGCTGATCGGCGGCAACCGCATCGGCAATGCCGGCTTCTTCTTCGAGCCGACGGTGCTGGCCGATGTGCCGCTGAACGCCGCGATCATGAACGAGGAGCCGTTCGGGCCTGTCGCAGTCGTCAACCGTTTCGCGGCGGTGAATGCGGCGATTGCCGAGGCGAACCGTCTGCCGTTCGGCTTGGCCGCCTATGCCTTCACGCGGTCCCAGAGACAGGCGCAGCGTTTCGCCGAAGACATCGAAACGGGCATGCTTTCGATCAACGATTACGGCCTTGCCTATGCGGAGGTTCCCTTCAACGGCGTGAAGGATTCCGGTTACGGCTCCGAGGGCGGCCCGGAGGCGCTGGAGACGTTCCAGACGATCAAGTTCGTTTCACAGACGAATTTGTGAAAATCACTAAAATGAAATCTTGACTTCATTTTTTCATTAGTGTGAACTTCATGCTAAAGTGAACACACAGGAAAGATCCTCTCTGCCATGTCCCAGAACGCCTATGCCCTTCCGCAGCGCGCCCCCCTCTATCAGGCGCCGCCGTTCGATTACAAAGCCTTCAGCAAGGTCAGCGTGTTCTGCCGCGTTGATGAAGCGGCAATCCGCGCGGCTTTGCCTGAGCAATTCGACGTTCGGGGCGATGTGATCGAATTTTTCATCATGGACGTGCCGGCCGGCGGCGCGCTTGGGTCCTATGCGGAAGGCGGCATCGTCGTGCCGATGAGCTATCAGGGGCGCCCGGGCGGTCACGTGCTGTACGAGATCGTCACCAATGACGACTCCATGGCGGTCGGCCGCGAGGTCTGGGGCTATCCGAAGAAGATGGGCGACGTGGAGTGGAAGGCGAGCGGTACGGCAATCACGGCCAAGCTCTCGCGCCGCGGCACCTCGCTGATCGAGATCGACTTCAAGGCTGATGGCCCGGCCTTCGAGAAGCCGGCTCTGCACCCGCGTTTCCAGACCCGCATCATTCCGTCACCGGAAAGTGCGGCCGTTGAAACGCAGATCATCGAGAACTCGCTGGGTCAGTCCGAAACGCTCCGCCACGCCCTCGGCACGGCCGAGATCAAGATCGGCGGCAGCGCCAGCGATCCGTTCTCCGATTTCCAGATCCGCGAGATCGTCGGTGCGGAAATGATCGTCGCCAACTTCGTCCTCGGCTTCGGCAAGATCGTCGGCTGAAACGGGATTAACAGGGAACCGTACACATGACGTGTGCAAAAGCGCCCGAAAAGATGTTCAGGCTCGATGAAAAGCGGGTCTTCATCACCGGTGGCGGTGGAGGCATCGGCCGCGCTGCGGCGCTGATGTTCGCTGCTTTCGGAGCGCATGTGGTGGTTCTCGACCGGGATCGGGCGGCGGCGGAAGCCGTTTGCCGGGAGGTGCGGGAGGCTGGTGGCTTTGCGACTGCCTCCGCTCTCGACGTCACCGACGAGGCCGACGTCCTGGCGGTCTTCGCTGCGGCGGAGCAGGACGCCGGTGGTCTCGACATCCTCGTCAACAATGCGGGCATCTCGATCCGCAGGCCGTCGACGGAGCTTGCGATCGAAGACTGGAACAGCGTCGTCTCCGTCAATCTGACAGGGATGTTTCTCTGCTCGCGGACGGCTGCCCGCTCCTGGATTGCTCGGGGCAGGCCCGGCGTGGTGATCAACACGGCCTCGATCATGAGCTTTTCGGGTGGTGGCCTCCATCCGAATGTCTCGTATCAATCGACCAAGGCCGGCGTGGTGAACCTCACCCGGACGCTGGCAGTCGAATGGGCCGATTACGACATTCGCGTCAACGCGGTGGCACCGACCTGGGTCCGGACGCCGCTGATCGATCATCTGATGGCCGACGGGGCGCAGATGGACAAGATCCGCAGCCTGACGCCGCTGAAGCGCCTGGCGGAACCGGATGAAGTGGCCTCCGCCATGATCTTCCTGGCCGGACCGGCCTCGGCAATGACTACCGGCCACGTACTGGCGGTGGACGGTGGGTATCTCGCGAAATGAGGAGGGTGAAGGGAAACTTCAGGTAGTCGCGTGCCTGGTCACTGTCGTGAAGAATGTATCTAATAATTTCATGCATGCGTTGCCCGGACGGGAGTTCCGTGCAACGAATCTCAACGAGCAAAAGGGGAACCAAAATGAACAGAACCCATATACTTCTTTCTGCCGCCGCACTCCTCTTCGCCTCCGGCACCGTGCCGGTGCTGGCGGATGACATCGTGCTGGGGGGCAGCGCGCCGATGTCCGGCGCACAGGCCGAGTTCGGCCAGTCGCAGATCGATGGTGCCCAGCTCTATTTCGACCAGCTCAACGAGAAGGGCGGCATCAAGGGCAACAAGGTGGTCTTCCGCCCGCTCGATGATCGCGCCGACCCGCGTCAGGGTACGCTCGTTGCCCAGCAGTTCTGCGACGACAGCGCCGTCATCGGCGTCATCGGGCACATGAACAGCGGCGTCACCATGCCGGCCCTCGATATCTACTCGGAATGCGGCATGCCGCAGGTCGTCCCCGCGACCAACCCGGAACTGATGCGCATGGGCTTCAAGACCGTTGTTCGCCCCGTCGCCAACGACTTCGTGCAGGGCGCATTGCCGGCAAAATACGTGACGGAGAAGCTCGGTCTGAAGAATGCCGTGCTCGTGCACGACAAGACCGTCTTCGGCCAGGGTATCTCCGGCGTGTTCAAGGACAATTTTGAAGCCGGCGGCGGCAAGGTCTCCGGCACCTACGGCACGAACCCCGAGGACGTCGATTTCTCGGCGCTGATCGCCTCGATCAAGCTGGAAAACCCTGACGTCGTCTATATGGGCGCCGGCATGCCGCAGCTTGCGCTGTTCCTCAAGCAGATGCGCGAACAGGGCCTGAAGGCTCAGTTCATCGGCCCCGATATCGGCTTCACCGTCGATTTCATCACGCAGGTGGGTGCTGCCTCCGCCGAGGGCGCGCTCATGACCTTCCAGCTTCCTCCCTACGATTCCTCGCCGGAACTGAAGGATTTCTCCGATCGCCATCAGGCCCGCTTCGGCCGCGCACCCGGCCCCTACGCCTCGCTGGGCTTCGCCAATGCGCAAGTCATGGCTGCCGCGGTGGAAAAGGCTGAAAGCCTCGATCGCGCCGGCGTTCTCGCGCAGCTGCATGGCGTGACGGTCGAGACGCTGCTCGGCCCGGTCGCCTTCGACGAGAATGGTGAAAACACCACCGCGCCGATGTACCTCTACGTCGTCAAGAACGGCAAGTTCGAACTGATCAAGCAATAATCAGCCGGACTTTTGTTCAACGGGGCCGGTGCAGTCCGTACCGGCCCGTCGTCATAAAGGCGATCCCCTTGTTCGACTATTTTCTTCAACAGCTGATCTTCGCGCTCGCCATCGGTGCGATCTACGGATTGATCGCCCTCGGCTACACGATGGTCTACGGCGTGATGCGTCTGATCAACTTTGCCCACGGCGAGTTCTTTATGCTCGGCCCGTATGTCTACACGTTCATCTTTAGCGGCCTCCTCGGTCTCGGTGGTCTGGCCCCGGTACTGGACTCCGCCATCGCCATCGTCGCGAGCTTCGTGATCGTCGGCCTGCTTGGCGTGGCGATTGAGCGCTTCGCCTACCGGCCGCTGCGCGCCTATGGCCGCCTTGCGCCGATGCTGAGCGCGCTGGGCATGTCCATCGTGCTGCAAAGCGCGGTGCGTGTGACGGTGGGTCCGCAGCCGGTGCATTTCCCGGCCATCGTACCGAGCACGCCGATCGACGCTCTTGGCGGCATGGTGACCACGGTACAGCTCGGCATCCTCGTTGCGGCTGTCCTGCTGATGGTGGGCTTGACACTCTTCGTCAACGGCACGCGGCTCGGCATCTGGATCCGTGCGGCGTCCGAAAGCTGGACGACGTCGAGCCTGCTCGGCATTCGCGTCAACCGCGCCGTCAGCCTCGTCTTCTTCATCGGCCCGGGGCTCGGCGCCATGGCCGGTATCATGTACGCGTCCTACTACGGCATCATGCAGCCGACCATGGGCTCCGTCATCGGCCTGAAAGCGTTCACGGCTGCTATTCTTGGCGGCATCGGGTCCATTCCGGGCGCCATGCTCGGTGGTTTCCTGCTCGGCGCGATCGAAGTTTTCGGCACGGCGTTCCTGCCGATCCTCTCCTTCGGCTATATCGGCACGGAATATCGCGATGTCTTCGCCTTCGCCGTTCTCATCCTCGTTCTTCTGTTCAAGCCCGCCGGCCTGCTCGGCGAGACCGTCTCGGAAGAAACGACCGTCGCAAAGAAGGATTACTGACCCATGGGGAATTCGGTGATCGCCCGGCGGCTCGGCCTTCTTGCGGTTCTCGCGCTCTGCGTGGTTCTGCTTATGCTGGTGCCGTACCTTCCGTCCTATTACGTCCGCGTCGTGGACAGTATCCTGATCTACATCATCCTCGCTGTCGGCCTGAACCTCGTGGTCGGTTATGCGGGTCTGCTCGATCTCGGCTTCATCGCGTTCTACGCGGTGGGCGCCTATGCCTATGCCTTGCTTGCCAGCGGGCAGTTCGACATCCATCTGCCGTTCATCGTCGTCCTGTTCATCGGTGCTGCGGCCGGCGCCATAGCGGGTGTGCTCCTCGGCTTCCCGGTGCTGAAGTTGCGCGGCGACTATCTCGCCATCGTCACGCTCTCCTTCGGCGAGATCATTCGCATCGCCATCAACAATGCCGATGATCTGACCAACGGTCCGCAGGGCATCGCGGGTCTCGACAGGGCAAGCCTCTTCGGCCTGCCCTTGACCACGCCGGTGCATTTCTACTGGTTGCTGCTCGTGCTGGCCATCATCGTCTGCGCCGGCGTCTACTACATGGAACGCTCGATCCTCGGCAAAGCCTGGCGGGCGCTGCGCGAGGATCAGGACGTGGTGCGGGGCCTTGGCATCAACACGACGACGCTGAAGCTGCTGGCTTTCGCGCTCAGCGCGGCGATCGGCGGGGCAGGCGGGGTGATCTTCGGCGCGTTCCAGCGTTTCGTCAGCCCGGAAAGCTTCACCTTCCAGGAATCGCTGCTCGTCGTCCTGATCATCATCATCGGCGGCGTCGGCAACATCGTCGGCGTCATCGCGGGGGCGGTCGTGCTCGTGGTTCTGCCGGAAATCCTGCATTTCGCTGCGCAATACCGCCTGCTGATCTACGGCGTCGTTCTCGTGACCGTCATCGTTCTTCGCCCCGGCGGCCTCGTTTCCCCCCGCTTCAACCTCGGCTTCATCATTCGAAAGGTCCGGACCCTATGGCTCTCGCCCTCGAAAACGTAAGCAAGCATTTCGGCTCGCTCGTTGCGATCCGCAACCTGTCGCTGTCCTTCGATGTCGGTTCGATCTACTCGATCATCGGGCCGAACGGTGCCGGCAAGTCGACGGTCGTCAACATGATCGCCGGCTCCTATTCCGTGACGTCAGGCACCATCCGGCTCGGCGCAACGGCGCTCAACCGGCTGCCTAAGCACCGTATAGCCCAGCTTGGCGTGTCGCGCACCTACCAGAACCTCCGCCTCTTCGATGGCATGACGGTTCTGGAGAATCTGGAGGTCTGCTTCTTCCCGCAGTCGTGGCTGACCTTCCTGACCGGTGCGAAACGGTTGAGCAAGGCCGAGCGGCTCGAGATTTGCCACGCCTGCCTCGCCGAATTCCATCTGTCGGATGTGGCGGATGTTCTGGCCGGCGACCTGCCTTACGGCCGACAGAAAATCCTCGAACTGGCGCGCGCCTTCGTCACGCAGGCGCCGATCGTGCTGCTCGACGAGCCGGCCGCAGGCCTCAACCATACCGAAACGAAGGACATGGCGGCGATGATCGCCGGCCTGAGACGTGAAGACCGCGCGATCATCCTCGTCGAACACGACATGGACATGGTGATGTCCATTTCCGACCGGATCGACGTCTTGAACTATGGCGAGCTGCTTTGCTCCGGCACGCCAGATCTGGTGCGCACGAACGAAAGAGTGCAGGAGGCCTATCTTGGAACCACGGAAGAACTCGACGACATCCGCAAGCTTGCTCAAAGTCGCCGGGCTCAAGGCGGGCTACGGGCGAACGCAGGTATTGTTCGGCATTGATCTGGAAGTCCGTGCCGGTGAGATCGTCACGATCATCGGCGCGAACGGCGCGGGCAAGACATCGACGCTACGCTCGATTTCCGGCCTGACGCAGATCTATTCCGGCGAGATCGAATTCAAGGGCAGCCCGATCAAGGGCCTGCCACCGGAAGAGATCACCCGCCTCGGTCTCGCCCATTGCCCCGAGGGGCGCCAGATTCTCCAGCGACTGACGGTCGAGGAGAACTTGCTGGCCGGTTACATCCCCGGTCGCGGGCGCAGCTTCGACGAGATCCGGACCCAGGTCTACGACATGTTCCCGATCCTCAAGGAGAGGCGGCATTCGCTGGCGAGCCGCATGAGCGGCGGTCAGCAGCAGATGCTGGCGATCGGCCGCTCGCTGATGGCAACGCCCGAGCTTTTGATGCTGGACGAGCCTTCGCTTGGGTTGGCGCCAAAAATCATCAACCAGATCTTCGAGATCATCATCACGCTGTCGAAGTCCGGCATCAGCCTCATCGTCGTCGAGCAGAATGCGGCGGTGGCACTGGAAATCGCCGACTATGCCTACGTGATCGACGCCGGCCGCTGCTCGGTGGAGGGGGGCGCAAACAACGTGCTCAACGATCCCGATCTCAAGGCTGCCTATCTCGGCGCCTGACCGGCGTATACGGAGGAAACATGTCGAAAGCCCAGACATCCATCCTGATCTCCGGCGCGGCCTCCGGGATCGGGCGGGCCACCGCGATTTGTCTCGCCAAAGAGGGCGTCGCGCTCACCCTGTTCGATCGCAACGCACCGGCGATGGCGGAGGTGGCAAGCGCGTGCCAAAACCGGGGAGCGGCCGTCATCGCGGAGGCAGGTGACGCCTCCCTGGATACCGATGTCGCCGCCGCCGTCGGTCGGGCCGTTGAAGCACATGGCTTCCTTTCCGACGTGGTTGCCGCAGCCGGCATCGCGCGGAAAGGCGATGTCACGACGCTGACCGACGAGACCTGGGCGATAACGCTGGCCGTGAACCTCACCGGCCCGTTCCTGCTGGCGCGGCATGCGGTCCCGCACCTGTTGCGCAATTCGTCCTCCGCCTTCGTCGCGGTCAGTTCGGACTCCGGCGTGCGCGGCTCACGCGGTTATGCCGCCTACAGCGCATCCAAGCATGGCGTGGTGGGCCTGATCCGCTGTATGGCGCTCGACCATGGCTCCCAAGGCCTGCGCAGCAATGTCGTCTGCCCGAGCTTCGTCGACACGCCGATGGCCGATGGTCTCCTGAAGGAGAGCGGCGGCGGCTACGATCGCGCCTTCTACGAGCGCCGCGTGCCGCTCGGCCGTTTCGCCAGGCCGGACGAAGTGGCCGATGCCATCCGCCACCTGCTGTCGCCGCAGGCGAGTTATGCCAACGGCATGGTCTATATGCTGGATGGCGGCACCACGGCGGGAACGTTTGGCTGAGGTGGTCCGGTAGATGGGGACAACCGGTCCGGCGGGGATTGCAATCCAAGGCTGGCGTTGACTTCGGTGAAGCGTTTGATCAATTCCATCATTCAAGTGAATTTATCAGGTTATGCTCGATGTCCAATTCTGTTTTCGAAGCCCCGACGCCCGATCATGTCGGGAAGACGCTGCGCGAGCTTAGGCGCTCTCGCCGCATTACCATCCAGCAGCTTGCCGAGGGGCTGAACCGCTCGACGGGCTATGTCAGCCAGCTTGAACGCGGCCTGTCGCAGCCGACGCTGAAGGATCTCTACGCCGCCTGTACGATCTTCGGCGTGCCGATGAGCTGGTTCGTCGATCTGGAAGAAAAGCAGCCCGACGCCGAGCGCGAAAAGGATATCGTCGTTCGCAGCGGCCAGCGCCGCTTCATGCTGCACCGGGGTGCGCGAACGGAGCTCCTGACGCCGCAGCTCGATTCCGACGTCGAATTCATGATGTCGACCTTCGAGCCTGGCCTGGAAACGGAACCCAAGAACGTGCCGACGTCAGGCGCCGAGTACGGCTACATCCTCAAGGGGCGTCTGGAGCTCTGGGTGGATGAAGAAAAGTTCGAACTCGTCGAGGGCGACAGCTACCGCTTCAATCGCTCGTCGACCTATCGCTCCCACAATCCCTCGAAGACCGAACCGACCATCATCATCTGGGTCGGCGTTTACAAGTAGATCACGGCAGGCGTGAACGCATGGCATCTTCCCTTTTCGATCCCGCGGCATTCTCGGGCAAGGTTGCCTTCGTTTCCGGCGCCGCCTCGGGTATCGGCGCTGCGACCGCCCGCAGGCTAGCCGATCTCGGTGCAAAGCTCGTTCTCGTGGATCGGGATAAGATACGGCTGGACGCCTTTGCCAAAACGCTCGCATCGGCGACCGTGCTGGCGGTCGAGGTCGACGTCACGGCGATTGCCAGTGTGGAAGAGGCGATCAGGCGGGGTGTCGATACGTTCGGCGGCCTCGATCTCGCCGTCAATTCCGCCGGCATCGACCTGCCGCGCTGCGAGACCGCGTCTTATCCGGCCGAGCAATGGGACAGGATCATTGCGGTCAACCTGACCGGCGTGTTCAACGCGGTGCGGCACCAGATTCCGGCCATGCTGGCGCGCGGCCGCGGATCCATCGTCAATGTCTCTTCCATCATGGGGTTTCGCGGCTTTGCCGGCCAGCCGGCCTATACCGCCGCCAAACATGGCGTCATCGGCTTCACGAAAGCGGCCGCCCTCGACCATTCAGCACAAGGCATTCGCATCAACGCCGTTGCGCCGGGTTTCATCGACACGCCGTTGCTCCGTCATCTGAGCGATGAAAAGCGCAACGCCGCAGCCGCACTACACCCGATGCAACGGGTTGGTCAGGCAGACGAGATCACCAATGTCATTCTCTTCCTGCTCTCGGATGCCGCTTCCTTCGTTACCGGCGCGTGCTTTGAAGCCGACGGCGGATATCTGGCGAAATGAAATGACATCCTGGTTCAGGGCCAGTCGTGATAATCCGAGGCGGTCGGGACCGGTACGCTGCTGGTTTTCTGGATTGCGATTGCCCGGTAGCGCGCCGGCGAAAGGCCGGTCTTGCGCTTGAAGAAATGGCTGAAATTGCCGGGGTCGCGGAAGCCGAGGCTGTAGGCGATCTCCTGTACGTCGCGGGCGGAACGCTCCAGCCGCTGCTTGGCCTCCTGCACGAGGCGGTCATGCACCAGCTCGATCGGCGAGCGGGACAGCGTGCGCTGGCAGATGGCGTGCAGGCGGTCCGTGGTGATGCCGAGTTCGGCGGCGTAGGCGGCGATGCTGCGATGGCGGCGGAAACCGATTTCGACCGCCTGGCGGAACCGCTGCAGGATGGAGCCGGTGCTCGCCAGGCGCTCTTCCTCCGCCGGCATGTGCTGAAGCCGCCAGAGGGTCATCAGGATCAGCCGCATATAGGCCGCAACGACCATGCGCGAGCCACGGCCCTCCGTCGCCAGCTCCGCCAGCGTTCCCTCGAACAGCGGCGTCATCTCGCGCAGGCTTGCGGACGTAAGGGCGTCGTTCACGGAAAAGCCGGCGGAAAATACCCGCAGTGCTGCGGATTCGGCATGGTCGCCGATCGCATCGCCGATGATTTCAGGCGAGGCGCCGACGAGATAGCCACGGCTGCCGGCCGCCACCGTGAGCACCTCTTCCTTGCTTGGCGGGAAAAAGGCGAAGGCCGGGCCGGTGATCGTCACCGGGCTTTCGCCGCGCGCAAGGTGAATGTTGCCACGCAAAAGCAGCAGCGCGTGATGGAACCAGCGTTGCGTCGGCTGTCCGATGCGCAGCACGCGGGACTGGATGGCGGGCTCGATCGCCTCGCCACGCGCGTCATGATGGATGCCGGGATCGATAACCATGCGCCTTATGGCCAGAAAACAACAATGAATGGCCAGAAAATCACATTCTCATTTTGGCGGCAAGGCGTAGCATTTTCTTCAAGAGCCTTTGGGAGGAGGCGGGAATGGCGGCTTCGAGCAATCTTCACAGGCGGTTGAGCCCGCAATCCGAGAGGCCTGAAAGCGCCTCGGCGCCGGCCCGCCGCGTGCCGATGCTGATCGGCGGCTGCGATGTCGAGGCCGCAAGCGGTGCGACCTTCGAGCGCCACAGTCCGGTTAGCGGCGATCTCGTTACGATCGCGACGGCCGCCAGCGCCGTGGACGCCTCCGCTGCTGCCGATGCCGCCGCCGCGGCTTTTCCCGAATGGTCGCAAACGAGCCCCGGATATCGCCGCACGCTGCTTGAACGGGCCGGGCGGCTGCTTCTCGCCCGCCAGGACGATTTCACCGCCTTGATGATGGCCGAGACCGGCGCGACGCGCGAATGGAGCGCCTTCAACGTCGCGCTTTCAGCGAAGATCTTTTCCGAAACCGCGGCCATGACGACGCAGATCGGCGGCCAGCTTATTCCGACCGATTATGTGGGCCGGACCTCGATGGCCTATCGGCAGCCGGCCGGTGTCTGCCTGGCCATCGCGCCGTGGAATGCGCCGGTCATCCTCGGCGTGCGCTCCATCGCCATGGCGCTCGCCTGCGGCAATACGGTGGTGTTGAAATCCTCCGAACTCTGCCCGGCCACCCATCGGCTGATCGGCGACGTGCTGACCGAGGCCGGCTTCCCGGCCGGCGTGCTCAACATCGTCTCGAACGCGCCGGCCGATGCCTCCGCGGTGGTCGAGGCGCTGATCGCCCATCCCGTCGTGCGCCGCATCAATTTCACCGGTTCGACCCGTGTCGGGCGCATCATCGCCCAGATTGCCGCAAAACATCTTAAGCGCTGCCTGCTGGAACTCGGCGGCAAGGCCGCTTTCATCGTGCTTGACGATGCCGATCTCGATCTCGCCGTCGGCGCGGCTGCCTTCGGCGCCTATTTCAACCAGGGCCAGATCTGCATGTCGACCGAGCGCATCATCGTCCTGGACGACGTTGCGGACGCCTTCGTCGAGAAGTTTCTCGCCAAGGCCAAAACCCTGCGTGCCGGCGATCCGGCGCGCGGCGACCTGCCGCTCGGGGCGCTGGTGACAGCGGAATCGGCGCGGCGCGTGCGCGGCCTGATCGACGACGCCGTCGCCAAGGGGGCGACCGTGCTTGCCGGCGGCGACAATCACGACGCCTTCATGGATGCCACTGTTATCGACTATGTCACGCGCACGATGCGCCTCTATCGCGAGGAAAGCTTCGGGCCGGTCGCGGCGATCATCCGCGTCGGCTCGGTCGAGGAGGCGATAACGGTCGCCAACGACTGCGAATACGGGCTTTCCGGTGCGGTGTTTGGCCGCGATGTCGGCCGGGCGCTCGATGTCGCGCGCCGCATCGAATCCGGTATCTGCCATATCAATGCGGCGACGGTCGGCGACGAGCCGCAGATCCCCTTCGGCGGCGTCAAGGCGAGTGGTTACGGCAAGTTCGGCGGTCCCGCCGCACTGGATGAGTTCACGGAATTGCGCTGGATCACGATATCCGGCGGCAAGGAGGAATACCCGATCTAGCCCAGGGCGGATCGGGACGACTTCACCAAGGGAGGATGGAATGACCAAAGGGAAGCCGAAAGGCTTGACCCGTCGCGCGCTGCTGGCCGCAACGGGCGCAACCACTGCTGCGATCGCGATGGGCATCAGGCCGGCTTTCGCGGCCGATACGCTGAAGGTGGGCTTCATCAGCCCGCGCACCGGCCCGCTTGCCGGCTTCGGCGAAACCGACGGTTATGTGCTGGAGGTGGTGCGCAAGGCGCTGGCCAACGGCATCGAAGTCGCCGGCAAGACCTATGCGGTCGAGATCCTCGACCAGGATACGCAGTCCGATCCCTCGCGTGCCGGCCAGCTTGCCAAGGACCTCATCAACAACCAGGCGATCGACCTGATGCTGGCGGTCTCCACGCCCGAGACGATCAATCCCGTCGCCGACGCCTGCGAGGCGGCCGGCATGCCGTGCCTGTCCACCGTCATGCCTTGGGAGGCCTGGTATTTCGGCCGCGGCGCCAAGCCGGGCGAGCCTTCGCCGTTTAAATGGACCTATCATTTCGGCTTCGGCGTCGGTGAGTTTCACAAGACCTATGTGTCGCAGTGGAAGCTGATCGAGACCAACCGCAAGGTCGGCGTCATGTATCCGAACGATGCCGACGGCAACGCGATCCGCGCCAATCTCGCGCCGCTGCTCGAGAAGGACGGTTACACCATCGTCGATCCCGGCGCCTATGAGACCGGCACCACGGATTTTTCGAGCCAGATCGCGCTGTTCAAGCAGGAAGGCGTCGAGATCGTCAACAGCTTCCCCATTCCGCCCGACTTCGCCACCTTCTGGCGGCAGGCGGCCCAGCAGGGTCTGCACCGGCAGGTCAAGATCATCCAGGTCGCCAAGACGGGCCTGTTCCCCTCGGGCGTCGAGGCGCTCGGCAATCTCGGCGTCAATCTCGCCAGCGCCGCCTATTGGCACAAGGCGTTTCCCTACAACTCCTCGGTTTCGGGCGTCAGCGGCCCGGAATTGGCCGACGGCTACGAGGCCGCGTCCGGCAAGCAGTGGACGCAGCAGCTCGGCGCGACCCTTTCGCTGTTCGATGCCGGTTTCGACGCGCTGAAACAGGCGGCTGATCCCAAGAGCAAGGAGGCCGTCGCCAAATCGCTGTCGATGCTGAACACCGTGACCATCGCCGGCAAGGTCGATTTCACCTCCGGCCCGGTGCCGAACGTCTCGCCCGGCCCGATTATCGGCACGCAATGGGTGAAGGCGCCGGAGGGTTCGAAATTCCCGCTCGATTATGTCGTGACGGAAAACGCCACCGATCCGAACGTGCCGGTGGGGGCGAAGCTCCTTGCCTATAACGGATGAGCGGCGTGACGGTGGAAAAGACAGACGCACGGTTTTCGGGGCGCGGCATCACCAAGCGGTTCGGCGCCCTTGCCGTGCTCGAGAATGTCGATTTCTCGATGGGCATGGGAGAGGCGGTGGGCATTGTCGGCCCGAACGGCGCCGGCAAGACGACGCTGCTCGCGACGCTTTCGGGCGCCTATCAGCCGAGTGCCGGTACGGTCGCCTTCGGCGGGCAGGACGTGACGCGGCTTTCCGCCGCGGCACGTTGCCGGCTCGGCCTGGTGCGCACGCACCAGGTTCCCAAACCGTTTTCCGGCATGACCACCTTCGAGAATGTCCATGTCGCTGCCGCGCACAGCGACGTGCGCAGCCGCGACGAGGCCTATGAGCGGGCGGTCGATTCGCTCACACTCTGCGGCATGCTCGGCGTCGCCAACCGGCGCGCCGAGACGCTGGGGCTTCTGGATCGCAAGCGGCTGGAACTGGCGCGGGCGCTGGCGACCGGCCCGAAAGTCATCCTGCTCGACGAGATCGGCGGTGGACTGACGGATTCCGAGGCGCAGGAACTGGTGACGACGATCCAGGAACTGCGGCGGCGCGGCATCGGCATCGTCTGGATCGAGCATATCGTGCATGTGCTGCTGCAGGTGGTGGAACGGCTGATCTGCATGGATGCCGGGCGCATCATCGCCGATGGCGAGCCGCAGGCCGTCATGGCCGATCCGGAGGTGGTGCGCGCCTATCTCGGAGGGAGCACGCAATGACGATGCTCTCGGTCGAAAACCTCACCGCGCGCCACGGCCTGCTCGAAGCGGTGCGCGGCCTCTCTTTCAGCATCGCCAAGGGCGAGATCCTGGCGCTGGTCGGCGCCAATGGTGCGGGCAAGACGACGCTTTTGCGCACGCTGGCCGGCGCCCATCCCGTCCACGGCGGCTCTATCACCATCGCCGGCGAGGACGTGACGCGGCTGGCCGCCCATCAGCGGGTGCGGCGCGGCATCGCGCTGGTGCCGGAAGGGCGAAAGATGTTCGCCGCGATGACGGTCGCCGAAAATCTCAAGCTCGGCGCGATGGCCGGCCGCAAGGGCGACTGGTCGGTCGAGCGCATCCTCGACGTCTTTCCCAATCTCAGGAAACGCATCGGCCACAAGACCGGGCACCTTTCCGGCGGCGAGCAGCAGGCGACGGCCATCGGCCGGGCGCTGATGAGCAATCCCGATATCCTGCTGCTCGACGAAGTCTCGCTCGGCCTTTCGCCGGCCATCGTCGAGCGCGTCTATGCTTCGCTGGACGGGTTGATGAGATCCGGCACCACCATCCTCCTCGTCGAGCAGGATCTGTCCCGCGCCATGGCCGTCGCCGACCGGGTCATCTGCCTGCTGGAAGGCAGGGCGGTGCTGGAAGGGCGCGCGAAAGAGCTGACGCGCGATCAGGTGACCGAGGCCTATTTCGGCCTCAACCGGAAGAAGAACGAAAGGGTGCCGGCATGACCAACCAGATCGTCCAGGGCATCCTACTCGGGGGCTATTACGCCCTGATCGCCTGCGGCCTGTCCTTCATGTTCTCCGTCATGCGCATCATCAATCTCGCGCATGGCAGCTTTGCGGTCTCAGCCGCCTATCTCATCTTCGTGCTGTCGGAGCGGGCGCATCTGCCGCTCTGGGCCTGCTTCTTCATCGCGGTTGCCGTGATGGCTGTGGCCGGCTGGCTGATCCAGCGGCTGATCCTCGACCGCAGCGCGCGGGGCGGGCAGTTGCTGCCGATCCTCTCCACCTTCGGCCTGTCGATGGTGATAGAGAATGCGCTGTTCGAGCAGTTCGGCGCCGATACCCGCTCGCTTGCCAATGCCATCGGCGATCTCTCCTGGGATAGTTTCGAGCTTCCCGGCGGGCTCTATGTCGGCAAGCTGCCGGTCTTGATCTTCCTCACCGCCGTGCTGCTGCTTGCCGGCCTGCAACTGATGCTGAGCCACACGAATATCGGCCGGGCGATCCGTGCCACGGCGGAGGATCCCGATACGGCCGGGCTGGTCGGCATCGACGCGCGGCGGGTCAATGCGGCGGCCGCGGCCATCACCCTCGTCACGGTGACCATCGCCGGCATGGCGCTCGGCATGCGTGCCACTTTCGAGCCCTATTCCGGCGCGCCGCAATTGCTTTTCGCCTTCGAGGCATCGGTGATCGGCGGCGCGGGTTCGCTCTGGGGCACACTGGCGGGCGGCATCGTGCTGGGTCTTGCCCAGACGTTTGGAGCCTCGCTGCATCCGCTCGGCTTCCTGATTGCCGGGCATGCCGTCTTCCTGATCATCCTGTTTGCGCGGTTGATCTTTCCGGAATTGGCGTCCATGCCCGCCCGCCTGATCCGCCGGGGAGGTGCCGCATGAGCGCTGTCGTTTCGTCCGCCAAGGTCCACCGCTGGACCCGCGCCTCCCGGCATGCGGTCACGGCATCGGTGGCCGTGCTTGTCGGCCTCGCCCTGCTGCCAGCCATCCTCGGCGCCGGCGCCATCGACCGGCTGACGGCCCTGTTCGTCTACGTCATCGTGGCGGCGATGTGGAATGCGCTCGCCGGTTACGGCGGGCTGGTCTCGGTGGGGCAGCAGGTGTTCTTCGGCCTCGGTGCCTATTTCACCGTGCGCCTTGCCGAAGCGGGCATCGATCCTTTCGTGGCGATGGCGCTCGCAAGCCTGCTCGTCGCCGCCGTCTCCTATCCGCTGTCGCGTGTCATGCTGCGGCTGAAGGGCGGCGAATTCGCCATCGGCATGTGGGTCGTCTCGGCGCTCACCCACCTCATGGTCAATCTCGACGGTCTTATTCAGGGCGAGACCGGCCGCTCGCTGATCTCGCTCAATGCCTATGCGGCGGATACCAGGCGCGACATTATCTACTGGATGGCGCTTGCCGCCATGGCCGGCCTGCTCGGCGGCTTGTTCGCGCTGCTGCGCAGCCGCACCGGCGCCGCGATCCAGGCGATCCGCGACAACGAGGAGGCTGCCGGTTCGCTCGGCATCGACGTCGCCAGGACCAAACGGCTGATCTTCGTGCTCGCCGCCTTCGGTATCGGCGTCGCCGGGGCGCTGTGGCTTGCCAGCGCCACCACCTTCCAGCCGAAGACCTATTTTTCGGTGCAGTGGACGGCCTACATGATCTTCATGGTGCTGGTCGGCGGCATCGGCCGGTTCGAGGGCGCGATCCTTGGCGCGGTGATCTTCTTCGCCATCGAGACCTGGTTCGGCGCGCTCGGCGTCTGGTATCTCATCGGCCTCGGCGCCGTCGCCCTCCTGTTCTCGCTCTTCCTGCCGCTCGGCCTGTGGGGCGCCATCGAAACCCGTTTCGGGGTCTCCCTCATGCCGGTCGGCTACCGGCTGGACATCCCGTCCCCCTCCAGAAAGGACTGACCATGCTCAACGGCAAGACCATCGTCATCACAGGCGTCTCCTCCGGCATCGGCGCCCGCACGGCCGAACTGGCGATCGCGCAGGGCGCCGACGTCATCGGCATCGACATGCGCGACCCGCCCGCCCGCCACGGTGCCTTCCTCAAGGGCGACATTTCCACGCCCGAGGGCATCGCAGCTATCGTCGAGCGCCTGCCACCGCGCATCGATGCGCTGCTGAACATCGCCGGCGTTTCCGGAACCGGCGGTGCGGCGCTTACGCTGGCGATCAATTTCTACGGCTTGCGGCTGCTCAGCGAGAATCTTGCAGGCCGCATCCGCGAAGGCGGTGCAGTCGTCAATGTCGCCTCCGTCGCCGGATACGGTTGGCGCGCCAATCTGGAGCGGGCGAAGAGGCTCGTCGCCGCGCCCGGATTTCCCGACATTTCCAGGGTTCTGGCCGATAACGGTGTGCCCGATGAGATCGGCTATCCGCTCTCCAAGGAACTGCTGATCCTCTGGACGCAGATGGCCGCGCATCAGCCGTTGTTCAAACGGCGCGGCATCCGCGTCAACGCCGTCAGCCCCGGCCCGGTGGAAACGCCGATCCTCACCCAGTTCCGCTCCGTGCTCGGCGACGCCAAGGTCGATTCCGACATTGACCGCACCGGCCGGGCGGGTACTGCATCCGACATCGCACCCGTCATCCTGTTTGCCGCCTCGGATGCGGCACGCTGGATCAATGGGGCAAATCTTGCCGCCGATGGCGGCCTCGAAGCGTCGATCAATGCCGACGTGCTTGGTTTCTAGGAGATTTTCATGACGACTGATATTCAGCAGATCATCGGCGGCAAATTCGTCGGCGCCGCGTCCGGCAAGACCTTCGAAAGGCTCGATCCGTTTACCGGGCAGGTGGCGACCCGCGCGCCCGCCTCGGGTCTCGACGACGTGGCGGCGGCCGTTGCTGCGGCCCACGCGGCCTTCCCGGCCTGGTCGAAGACCGGCCCCGGCGAGCGCCGCGCGCTTCTCAACAAGGCCGCGGACGTGCTTGCCGCCAAGGCCGGCGATTTTGCGGAACTGATGATCGCGGAGACCGGCGGCACGGCCCCCTGGGCCGGTTTCAACACCATGCTCGCCGCCAACATGCTGCGCGAGGCCGCCAGCATGACGACGCAGATCCAGGGCGAGATCATCCCCTCCGACAAGCCCGGCACGCTTTCCATGGGCATCCGGCAGGCGGCCGGCGTCTGCCTCGGCATCGCGCCGTGGAATGCGCCCGTCATCCTCGGCGTGCGCGCCATCGCCATGGCGCTGGCCTGCGGCAACACCGTCATTCTCAAGGCCTCCGAAGCCTGCCCGGGCATGCATGTCACCATCGGCAAGGGCTTCGTCGAGGCAGGCTTCCCCGAAGGGGTCGTCAACGTCATCAGCAATGCGCCCGAGGATGCCGCCGCCGTGGTCGAGGCATTGATTTCGGCGCCCGAGGTGCGGCGCGTGAACTTCACCGGCTCGACCAAGGTCGGCCGCATCATCGCGGAGCTTTCCGGCCGGCACCTGAAGCCGGCGCTGCTGGAACTCGGCGGCAAGGCGCCGATGATCGTGCTCGACGATGCCGACATCGATGCGGCGGTGAATGGCGCGATCTTCGGCGCCTTCGCCAATATGGGCCAGATCTGCATGTCGACCGAACGGCTGATCGTGCATGAAAAGGTAGCCGACGAATTCGTTGAAAAGCTCGCTGCCCGGGCCGCAAAGCTGCCGGCCGGCGATCCGCGCGGACATGTCGTTCTCGGCTCGCTCGTCAGCCCTGCGGCGGCGGAAAAAATGGATGGCCTCATCGCCGACGCCCGCGAGAAGGGTGCAAAGCTTGCCGCGGGCGGCGAGCGGAGGGGCAGTGTCGTCCAAGCCACGGTTCTCGACGGCGTGACGCCCGGCATGCGCCTCTATGACGAGGAGAGTTTCGGCCCGGTCAAGCCGGTGATCCGCGTGAAGGACGAGGACGAGGCGGTGGCGATCGCCAATGACACGGAATACGGCCTGTCAGCCTCCGTTTACAGCCGGGATATCAGGCGCGCGATGGACGTCGCCGCCCGCATCGAGAGCGGCATCTGCCACATCAACGGGCCGACGGTGCATGACGAGGCGCAGATGCCCTTCGGTGGCATAAAAGGCTCCGGCTACGGCCGCTTTGGCGGCAAGGCGGCGATCGCCGAATTTACGGATCTGCGCTGGATCACGATCGAGGATCCGCATCAGCACTACCCGTTCTGAAGCTTGCCCGGGAGGGCATTCGTCACTGGCGAATGCTCCTCTCCGGCGCAGTAGTGGAGCGGCAAAACATCAATATTTTAGTATATTGCTTGGTGTCGTCTATCGGGACGGCCAGTCGAATGGTTGTGGCCGGTGTCAATTTTTGGACTGGTGCGCTTAACATTCAGCGCCGAATTTCCGAGTGCTATCTGGGCAGGCCTCTAACGATTCAGTTCCGGGGAAATTCGGTTCAAATCTCTTTAGGCGCTTCGATTGCCAATCCATGCGACGCGAGTTAGCGTCGATCAGCCGAAGCGTCACGGACCACCATGCCTGAATCAACGAGGAAGCCCGATACTACGCTGCCGACGGGCCCGGCGTTCCGACTGAGGTCGCTGTTCGTCTTGAACAAGCCGGGGGGGCGCCGATGGCCTTTTGCGCTGCGTGCCGCCTTGGCGATGGGCGTGCCGGCGGCCATCGGCTGGCTGGCTGGCGACCTGCCGGCGGGTTTGATGGCAACGATCGGCGGCTTCACGGCTGTCTATGGCAATGACCGGCCGTTCCTGAACCGTGCCTTCCATCTTGGGGCGATTGCGATAGCCTTCGCGCTTGCGGTGATGATCGGTGTGGCGGCCGGCGGCACGGCCTGGCTGATCATTCCGGTGATTACATTGATCGCGGGTGCCGCCGCGTTCCTGTGCAGCGCGTTGAAGGTCTCGCCGCCCGGCGCTTATCTCTTCACGCTCGCGGTCGCTGCCGGTACGGCGATGGGCGCCGAGCATCTGGCATGGTGGCATGTGGGCACGCTGGTCTTTGCCGGCGGGGCCTTTGCCTGGTCGTTGCATATGGTGGGGGTGATCTTCGCGCCGCGGGGACCCGAAATCCTGGCGCTGAAAGCGGCGGCCCGCGCGGTCGGTGACTTTCTGAGCGCGGCGCAAACGGCGCGTGCCGATGCCGCCAGGCATCAGGCGGCTGTTGCCCTCCATATGGCCTGGACGGTGCTGGTCGGCCAGCAGCCGGTTCGACCTCGCCCGGATGGAACGCTGAGCCGGCTTCGCATGGAAGGCCGGGAACTGCATATGATCTTCGCGGAGGCGATCAATGCCGTGGCGGCCGGCGAACCGATCCCGGAGACGAAAATCGAGCGTGTGGCGGCAATCGCCGCGCAGGGAGCAACACCGCAGGACAGGACCGATCCGCATCATGTGCCCCTTGGGCGCGTCAGCGGCTGGCAGGCGCTGAAGGAAAGCGCGCGACCGGGCGCGCAGCCGTTCGAGATCGGCCTGCGCGTAGCGGTGGCCTCTGCGGTCAGCGGGTTCGTCGGCTGGATGACCAATATCGAGCATTCCTATTGGATCACGGCTGCGGCCGTGCTGATGCTCTATCAGGGGCTCGACCGGGCAACGATGCTGCAGCGGGCGGTCCAGCGGGTCGGCGGTACCTTGATCGGCACGGCACTGGCGGGCGCCGTGTTGTATCTGCACCCCGAGGGGCTCTGGTTCGCCGCCACCATCGCCATGTTGCAATTCATCATCGAAATGCTGGTTCTCAGGAACTATGGACTGGCTGTGGTCTTCATCACGGCGATTGCGCTCACGATCGCCTCCGGCGGTCATCCGGTGGCGGATATCTCCCACCAGGTCTGGATCCGCGCGCTGGATACGATCCTCGGATGTGCGATCGGCATCGTGGTGTTCGTGCTCCTGGCGAAGCGTGGCGCGACGCGGGCGATTTCGCAGGAGCTGTTGCGCACCTGGGGCGCAATCGATCTGGTCTCCCAATATCTGGCGTCCGGCGACGCCGACACGGTGGGCGTGCGCAATGCGCGGCGAAATCTACAGCATCACACGATCCTGTTGTTGCAGAGCTTTGACACCGCCGTCGGCAGCAGTGCCAAGAGCCGGACTGCGGCCGAGCCGCTCTGGCCCGCCGTGGTTGCCACCCAGCGGCTTGCCTATCGCCTGCTCGCGGCCGCGTGGCAGATCGAAGCGGCGTCTGCCACGGGCGGGAATACCGCTTTAGCGGAAGAGCTCTTCGGCAAGGACGGTTCGACGCGGCTGCATGCCTCGCTTGCCGCTATCGTCAGGGCCTTTCATCAGGGTGTTTCCCCACCGCCCGCACCGGATGTCCCGCCATTTCTCGACGCGGAAATCCGGCTGCTCGGTAATTCGATCGTCGCCGAAGGCCATCTGGACTGAGCGGTGGGATACTGTCGTTTTCCCGCCGGGCACCATGATTTGACCGTCCGCCGGGGCCTCCTGGTTTTTGAGATAGCATTGGCGAGAATGGCTTAGGCCAGCCGTTCCATCTCAAGCCTGTCGGCCGGGTCCTTGACAAAGACCGACCGAGCGTATTTCAATCCTCTCCAATATGCGGGACGCGTTCTCGCGACATCTCACATGACTTCGTTTGTCGAAGGGCAATAGCGCCCACAGCGGCCCGGTTTCCGGGGCTTCCCGCTGTGGGCTTTTCGTTTTGGTGGCTGGTGCAGGAAAGCGTGAAGATCGGCATCCTCTATTCGACCTCCGGCCCTTATGGGGCGATGGGGCGGGATGCGCATGCCGGCGCGGAATTCGCCTTTCACGATTATCGCGCCCGCGGCGGATCCGAGATCGAGCCGGTCTTCTTCGATCCGCGCGCCGATCTCTCGGCCTATCTGGAGGGCGCGCGCAGCCTCATCCGGGACCACGGCTGCCGTCATATCATCGGTACGATTACCTCTTCGGCGCGCAAGGAAGTCATTCCCCTCGTCGAGAAGCACGATGGCCTGCTGTGGTACATGTGTCCCTATGAGGGTTTCGAGGCGAACGAGAACGTCATCTATATCGGCGGCTGCCCCAACCAACACCTGATCCCGCTCTTCGATTACCTCCTGCCGCGCCACGGCGCACGGCCCTATCTGGTCGGCGCGAACTATGTCTGGGGCTGGGAAATGAACCGGCTGGCGCGCGAGCTGATCCACAATGCCGGCGGCACGGTGCTTGGCGAGCGCTATCTGCCGCTGGAGGAAACCGCCGTCGCGCGCATCGTCGCCGATATCGCCGAGAAGCGGCCGAGCTTCGTGCTGAACAATCTCGTGGGGCCGTCGAGCTATGCGTTTCTCGCCGCGATGCGCGAGCTCGGCGAGCGCGACCCGGCCTTCCTGCCGGAAAACTGCCCGGTTGCCAGCTGCGATCTTCAGGAATGCGAACTTGGCGACATCAGGGACGGTGCCGCCCTCGGCCAGCTCTGCGCCGCCTCCTATTTCGATACGCTCGACACGCCCGATAACAAGGCTTTCAAAGCGCGGTTGACCGCCTGGAGCGGCGGCGAGCGCATCGTCTCCAGCCTTTTTGCCAGCGCCTATACGGCCGTCAGCCTCTGCATCGCAGCCATCGAGGCCGCCGGCTCCGATGCGCCGGAGCGCGTGCGCAGCGAAGTTCTCGCCCGCGACTGGCCGTCGTTGTTCGGCGCCATGCGGGTGGATGCGGCGACCAATCATGCCGCGCTGCCCTTCCTGCTCGGCCGCATCAACGAGCGGCGCGTTTTCGACGTCATCGCCTCCGCCCCGGCCCTTGCCGCTGATCCCTATCTGACGGGCGCGTCGACCAAGCCGGCACCGCGCCTGAGGGTCGTGTCATGACGACGAGGACCCCGAATTTCACCGGCTGGCGCGCCGTCATCCTCAGCGAGGAAGATGGCAATACGGGTCGCCTGCGCCGCCAGCTCGGCCTGCTCGGCATAGCCGTATCCATCCAGTGGACGCCGCTGGCGGCGGCCGACCTGCCGGATCTGGTGCTGATCGATGCCGATCGCGGCTGGGACGAACTTCTGCCCTTTTCCGATGCCGCGCCGGCCTGCCCCGTTGTGGCGCTGCTCGGTTCGGAAGCGCCGGGCCGCATCTCCTTTGCGCTGCGCCATGGTGCCGGTGCGATGATCCCAAAGCCGGTCGCGGCCTCCGCCGTCTATCCGGCGCTGGTGCTGGCCGTCTCCATCCATGCCGAGCGCATGGAAGCGCGCCGCCGCATCGACCATCTCGAAGAACGGCTGAAGCTCAGGCCCATCGTCTTCGCCGCCATCGTCCGCCTCAAGGCCGAGCGGCACATCGATGACGAGAAGGCCTATGCCATCCTGCGTGACTGCGCCATGCGCCGCCGCATGCCCATCGAACAGCTCGCCGCCTTCTTCCTGGGCGGTTCCGAAACCCTGCGCGAGGTCGGTCGATGCGGGTCCTGAAGGAATTGTGCCGCCAGCCCGCCGCGGTTTTCGGTCTCGTCATCGTTCTCGCCGTCGTCTTCGCGGCCATCGCCGCACCGTGGCTTGCGCCTTATGAACCCGACAACCAGATGTTCGACGGCCTGACGCTGGAGGGCGCGCCGATGCCGCCCGGCGAACAGTTCGCGCTTGGCACGGATACGCTCGGCCGCGACCTGCTTTCGCGCCTGCTTTATGGCGCACGCACCTCGCTGATCATCGGCCTCGTCGCAAACGGCATCGCGGTCGCCATCGGTCTCTTCGTCGGCGTGACCGCCGGCTACATGCGCGGCTGGGTCGGCGGACTTCTGATGCGCTTCACCGACCTGATGATGGCCTTTCCGGCCCTGCTGCTCGCCATCGTACTGGCCGCCATCCTCAAACCCAGCCTGTGGATCGTCGCCATGGTCATCGCGCTGGTCAACTGGGTGCAGGTGGCGCGCATCGTCTATACGGAGACGCGCGGGCTGGTGGAGCGCGATTTCATCATGGCCGAACGGGCGCTCGGCGCCGGCAATGCCCGCATCGTGCTGCTGCACGTCCTGCCGCATCTCGTGCCGACCGCCATCGTCTGGGGCACGCTCGGCATCGCGACGACGGTGCTGCTCGAAGCGACGCTCTCCTTCCTCGGCATCGGCGTGCAGCCGCCGCAACCCTCCTGGGGCAACATCATCTTCGAGAGCCAAAGCTATTTCCAGGCCGCACCCTGGCTCGTCTTCTTCCCCGGCGCGGTCATCCTCTTGACGGCGCTCGCCTTCAACTTGGTGGGTGATGCGCTGCGCGACATCCTCGATCCGACGCAGCGGGGCCGCGGCTGATGGTAACGCTGCTGGCAAAACGCCTCGTGCAATCCTGTCTGATCTTGCTCGGTGTGGCCGCCATCACCTTCGTGCTGCTCTATGCGCTGCCGGCCGATCCGGCGCGCATGCTGGCCGGCCGCAGCGCGACGGCCCAGACGGTCGAGAACATTCGCCGCGAACTCGGCCTCGACCAGCCGCTGCTCAGCCAGTTCCTGCACTATCTCGGCAATCTCGTTCAGGGCGATCTCGGCCGCTCCTATGCCCAGAAGACCGAGGTGGCGACGCTGATCGCCGCTCGTCTGCCGGCCACATTGACGCTGATGGCCGCCGGCATCTTCGTCGAGGTGCTGCTCGGCCTCACCTTCGGCATCGTCGCCGCGCTGAACCGCGGCGGCGCGATCGATCGCATCGTCATGGCGTCTGCCTTCGTCGGCGTCTCCGCCCCGCAATTCGTTGTGGCGCTGCTGTTGCTCTATGTCTTTGCCGCCACGCTCGGCTGGTTCCCGATGAGCGGCTACGGCACGGCCGCCCATGTCGTGCTGCCGGCCATGACGCTCGGCATTCTCGGCGCCGGCTGGTATGCGCGCATGGCGCGCTCGGCGATGATCGATGTGCTGAACCAGGACTTCATCCGCACCGCCCGCGCCAAGGGGCTTTCCGGCCGCCGCGTCGTGCTGCGCCATGCGCTGCCCAATGCCATCCTGCCTATCGTCGCGATGATCGGCATCGATATCGGCCAGTTCATGGGTGGCGTCGTGGTGGTCGAGGCTGTTTATGGCTGGCCGGGCATCGGCCAGCTCGCCTGGCAAGCGATCCAGCAGGTCGACATTCCCATCATCATGGGCGTCACGCTCACCTCCGCCTTCGCCATCATCGTCGGCAATCTCGTCGCCGATCTGATCGCGCCGATGATCGATCCACGCATCCGTTCGCATTGAAACCAAAAGGGGAACTTTAAAAATGTTCAATCGCTGGATTTTGACCACCTCGACGGCGGCCGTACTCGCCTTTTCTCCGCTGCTGGCCCATGCCGAAACGCCCGCCCAGGGCGGCGAGATCGTCGTGACCTATAAGGATGACATCACCACGCTGGACCCGCATATCGGTTACGACTGGGTCAACTGGTCGATGATCAAGAGCCTGTTCTCGCGCCTGATGGATTACGAGCCGGGCACCGCCAATCTCGTGCCCTCGCTCGCCGAAAGTTTCGAGGTCGCACCCGATGGCCTCACCTATACGTTCAAGCTGCGCAAGGGCGTGAAGTTCACCAATGGCCGCGAGATCGTCGCCGGCGACGTGAAATACTCCATCGAGCGCGCCGTCAACCCGAAGACGCAGGGCCCCGGCGCCGGCTTCTTCGGCGCCATCAAGGGCTTTGACGAGCTGACAGGCGGCAAGTCGGAACTGCTCTCGGGCATAGAGACGCCCGACGATCAGACCGTCGTCTTCCACCTCTCGCGGCCGGATGCGACCTTCCTGCATGTCATGGCGATCAACTTCGCCTCGGTGGTGCCGAAGGAGGCTGTCGAAGCCGCCGCGGGTGATTTCGGCAAGAAGCCGGTCGGTTCCGGCTCGCTCGTCCTCAAGGATTGGACGATCGGCCAGAAGCTCGTCTTCGAACGCAATCCCGACTACTTCGTCAAGGACGTGCCGCATGTCGACAAGGTGACGGTCGAGGTTGGCCAGGAACCGCTGGTCGCGTTGCTGCGCCTGCAGAAAGGCGAAGTGGACATAGCCGGTGACGGCATTCCGCCGGCAAAGTTCCTGGAGATCAAGAACTCGCCCGATGGTGCGGCGATGATCGTCGATGGCGAGCAGCTGCACACCGGCTACATCACGCTCAACACCAAGGTAAAACCCTTCGACGACGTGAAGGTGCGCCAGGCCGTCAACATGGCGATCAACAAGGAGCGCATCACGCGCATCCTGAACGGCCGCGCGACCGCCGCAAACCAGATCCTGCCGCCGCTGATGCCGGGCTATGACAAGGCCTTCACCGGCTATGCCTATGACGTGGAGAAGGCGAAGGCCCTGCTCGCCGAAGCCGGCCACCCGGATGGTTTCGAGACGGTGCTTTATTCCACCAACACCGATCCGCAGCCGCGCATCGCCCAGGCGATCCAGCAGGATCTCGCCGCCATCGGCATCAAGGCCGAAGTCCGCGCGCTGGCGCAGGGCAACGTGATCGCCGCCGGCGGCACGGAAGGCGAGGCGCCGATGATCTGGTCGGGCGGCATGGGCTGGATCGCCGACTTCCCGGATCCGTCCAACTTCTACGGCCCGATCCTTGGCTGCTCGGGTGCCGTCGCGGGTGGCTGGAACTGGCCGTGGTACTGCAACGAGGCGATCGACAAGCGCGCCGGCGAGGCCGACGCCATGTCCGATCCGGCCAAGGCCGCGGAGCGCCAGGCGGCCTGGGGCAAGATCTTCACCGACGTCATGGCGGATGCGCCTTGGGTGCCCGTCATCAACGAGCGCCGTGTCGTCGCAAAGTCCCTGCGCATGGGTGGGCCGGACAATATCTACATCGATCCGACGCGCGTCATCAACTACGACGCGATCTTCGTGAAGCCGTAAACCTCCAGCCCGCGTCTTCCCCCTCATCCGCCTGCCGGCACCTTCTCACCGGCGGGGAGAAGGGGAAGATCGCAAACGTCGCATTACCCCTTCTCCCCGGCGGGGAGAAGGTGGCCCACAGGGCCGGATGAGGGGGTGCCCCCGGCATTCGGCGAAAGAACCGCAAGCAAATGACCGGGAGGCTTTCATGTGCGTCGCCTGCACCCATACCATTCACCGCGCGCAGCATAATTTCGGCTGGAACCGCGATTTTCCGCCGGCACTGACGGCCAAGCCCGGCGAGACCATCCTTTTCGAATGCCTCGATTCCTCCGGAGGTCAGCTCGGCAAGCATGCGACGCTTGAGACGCTCGCCGCGCTCGATTTCGGCAAGGTGAACCCGGTTTCCGGCCCAGTCTATGTCGAGGGTGCGGAGCCCGGCGATGCGCTGAAGGTGACCATCCGCAAGTTCCATCCCTCCGGCCACGGCTGGACGGCCAATATTCCGGGCTTCGGCCTGCTCGCCGACCAGTTCAAGGACCCGGCGCTGCACATCTGGTCCTACGACACGGCCTCCATGGCGCCCTCGGCCTTCGGGCCTGGCGGCCGCGTGCCGCTGAAACCGTTTACCGGCACGATCGGCGTCGCACCGGCCGAAGCCGGCCTGCATTCCGTCGTGCCGCCGCGCCGCGTCGGTGGCAATATGGACATCCGCGACCTGACGGCCGGCGTGACGCTCTATCTGCCGGTCGAGGTGGAGGGCGCGTTGTTCTCCGTCGGCGATACCCACGCCGCGCAGGGCGACGGCGAGGTCTGCGGCACGGCGATCGAGAGCCAGATGAATGTCGAACTGACCCTCGACCTCGTGAAGGGCGCCAATCTCCAGACGCCGCGCTTCACCACGACCGAGCCGGTGACGCGCCATCTCGACGGCGCCGGCTACGAGGTGACGACCGGCATCGGCTCGGACCTGATGACGGGCGCGCGCGAGGCGGTGATGCGCATGATCGACCTGCTCGTCGCCGAACGCGGCTACAGCCCCGTCGATGCCTATATGCTCTGCTCGGTCTGCGGCGATCTCCGGATCAGCGAGATCGTCGACATGCCGAATTGGGTCGTCTCCTTCTACTTCCCGAGGATCGTCTTCGCGTGACTTCCAGCAATGCCGCCCCGGTTCTCTCCGTCCGCAACCTCTCCGTCGATGCGCGCACGCCCGAAGGGCTGAAGCGCATTCTCGATGGGGTGAGCTTCGATCTCGCCGCCGGCGAGACGCTCTGCCTTGCGGGGGAATCGGGGTCGGGCAAATCCGTGACCTCGCTGGCGATCATGGGGCTGCTGCCGAAGGCGTCGCTGAAGGTCTCTTCGGGTGAAATCCGGCTGGAAGACCGCAATATCATCGGTATCCCGCATCGGGCGCTCAGAAAAATCCGCGGTGGCGAGATCGCAATGATCTTTCAGGAGCCGATGACCTCACTGAACCCGGTCATGACCATTGGCGACCAGATGGTGGAGGCGATCCGCGAGCACCGCGAGGATATTTCCGAGGGCGCGGAAACGATCGCACGATCCATGCTCGACGCGGTGCATATGAGCGAGCCGGCGCGCCGGCTGAAGCAATTTCCGCACGAGCTTTCGGGCGGCATGCGCCAGCGCGTGATGATCGCCATGGCGCTCTCCTGCCGCCCCAAGGTGCTGATTGCCGACGAGCCGACGACCGCCCTCGACGTGACTGTGCAGGCGCAGATCCTGACGCTGATGCGGGAGCTACGCCGCGAATTCTCCACCTCCATTCTGATGATCACCCACGATATGGGCGTGGTCGCGGAAATGGCCGACCGGGTGGCGATCATGCAGCAGGGCAAGATCGTCGAGCAGGGCGATGCGCTCGATATTTTTGCGCGCCCGACAGAGCCTTATACGCGCCAGTTGTTGGCCGCCGTGCCGCGACTTGGCGCCCATGCCGGCACCGATGCGCCGCCGCGCCTGACGAAGGCGGCCGCACCAGCCGCCGAAAAGCCGGTGCTGGTGGTGAAAGATCTCAGCGTCACCTATGGCGCGCGATCCGGCTGGTTCAACCGGTCGCCCAAAGCGCCGGCAACGGTCAGCGGCATTTCCTTTTCCATCAAGGCGGGCGAGACGCTCGGCCTCGTCGGCGAAAGCGGCTCGGGCAAATCGACTACCGGCAAGGCCGTGCTGAACCTCATTCCCTTCGAAGGCAGTGTCGAGATCGACGGGCGCGAAACGGCCGGGCTGAAACCGGCGGCCATGCGCCCCGTGCGTCGTGTCGCGCAGATGATCTTCCAGGATCCCTATGCCTCGCTCGACCCGCGCATGACGGTGGGCGCGGCAATTGCCGAGCCGCTGGTCATCCACGATGTTGGCAATGCATCGGAACGGCAGGACCGGGTGGCGGCGCTGCTGACGCGCGTCGGCATGCCCAGGGATGCCGGCAGCCGCTACCCGCATGAATTTTCCGGGGGCCAGCGGCAGCGCATCTGCATCGCCCGCGCGCTTGCCCTGGAGCCGAAGCTGATCGTCGCCGACGAGAGTGTGGCCGCGCTCGACGTTTCCGTGCGCGCCCGCGTGCTCGACCTGATGCTGGAATTGCAGGAGCAGATGGGTCTTGCCTATCTCTTCATCTCGCATGACATGGCGGTCATCGAGAAGATGTCGCACCACGTCGCCGTCATGCGCAGCGGGCGCATCGTCGAGATGGACACGCGCCGGCAGGTGTTCGAGAACCCGGCCGATGACTACACCCGCAACCTGATGGCTGCCGTACCGATCCCAGATCCGACACTCTATCGTGACGGGTTGCGCGTGATGTGATCGGGTTCGCGCGGAGGCTGTCCCGCGCGTTCGGTCCCGGTGAAACCGCATCGGGGGCGTGTTGCTATTCGGCATAAAATATGATTAATCAGTTCAACTTATAGGTACTCATATGCCCGCCCGGCTCGCGGGATTGCAAATTGCGGCCGGTGGCAAGTCCCCAGATTTGCAATGGAAGAAGTGATCGAAGATGGGCTTTTGGCATTCCATGTCCTGGAAAACCGAAGGCATTCGGGTCACGTCGCCGGTCCAGTGGCGGCAGTATGACGGACTGGTCAGCGTTCTCTGGGAGGCGGAGAGCCAAGCGGGTGCCAGCGGCTATTATCTCGCCGACGACCCGCGTATCATGTTCTTCTTCAATGATGTCTCACCGCATGTCCGCATCTCGAACGAGAACGACGATTTTTCGCGCAATTCCCGTCCTATGGCGCGTGCCGTTTATGTTCCGGCCGGCGTGCCGTTGTGGACCGGCAGCCGCAAGACGCACAGTTTCAGCCATCTCAACCTGCATCTCCACCGCGACAGGGTGCTGCGTTACCTGACACCATCCGTTGGCACGTCCGCGGCACAGACGGCATTGCGCCGCCCGGTCGAATTGCAGGATGTCGCCGCGATCGATGCTCTTGCCAGGCTTTTGGCGGACGAGATCAAAAGCCCCTCCCGGCATGCGGTCTATGCGGAAAGCCTGATCGGCGGCATCGTCGCGGGGCTTCTGGATATTCCCGCTGAAAGCGAAGAGCGGGGCAGCGGCCGGCTGACACAGGGGCAGATGAACAAGCTTCTTTCCCATGTGGAGGAGCTTGGGGACTATCGCATGTCCGTCGCCGACATGGCGGCGGTCGTCGGCCTGTCCGAAAGCTGGTTTGCGAATGTCTTCAAGCAGACGACGGGGCATACGCCCCTGCAATGGCAGCTTGGCAAACGGGTCGAACGCTCGAAGCAATTGCTTCGTGAAAGCGAGCTTCCCGTTGCCAGCATCGCCGCGCAGCTCGGTTTTTCCGATCAGGCGCATCTGACGAAGGTTTTCCGCCAGATCGTCGGTGAAACGCCCGCAGCCTGGCGGCGGATGCAGCAGCTGCGGCGTCCGTAACGTCCCGCCCGTCGAAGCACGGGCGGAACATGTCTTTCTTACCAGGTCTGGCGCAGCGTCGCGAGGATGGAGCGGCCCGGATTGTAGTAGACGGCACCGGTATCGGTGCTCGCCACATGCTTTTCGTCGAACACGTTGCTGACATTCAGCTGGAACGTCGTGTTTTCCTGTACCTTGTATGTAAAGGCGGCATCGAACACGACCGCGCTGTCCGATTTCTTGGTGTTCTCGATATTGGTGTAATAGGCACCCGAATAGCGTGCGCCGAGGCCGAAGGTCATGTCGCCGCGCCCGCCTTCGCCTTCCAGCGTATAGGTGCCCCAGATCGAGGCCATGTTTTCCGGCACGCGCATCAGGCGGTGGCCGTCATTGGCGCCGCCGGGCTCGACAATCTTGCTGTCGATATAGCTGTAGGCGGCGATGATGTTGATGGTGTTCGTCACCTCGGCCTTGGCTTCGAGTTCGAAGCCGCGATGGCGGACTTTCTCGACGGTCTGCGGAATATAGGTCACCTGGTCGAAGACCGTGATGTTGCCCTTGGTCAGGTCATAGACGGAGGCGGTGATCAGGGCCGGGAAGGCATCCGGTTGATACTTGATGCCGATTTCATACTGCTTTCCGGTCGTCGGGTCGGCACCGATGGCCGGCGGCGCGACGGATTCGGCATAGCTGATATAGGGCGCAAGCTCGTCGGTGATCTTGTAGCTCACGCCGAATTTCTTCGTGAACTCGCTGTGATCGGCGGCTTTGGTCGTGCCGGCCAGCAGATCCGTCTCGCTCAGGTCGAGCCAGTCGTTGCGCAATCCGGCACTCACGGTCAGCCTGTCGAAGAAGGTCAGGTCCTGCTGCAGATAGATCGCGGTGGTCTGCTGGTCGTTGTTCACGCTGGCGTAGGGCGGTATCGCGCCCGGCCCGCCGGAATAGATCGGGTTTTCCCAGTCGATCGAGGGTGCCGACGTGTAGTAGCTGTCGTTGTAGGCTTCGTATTTGTTGTAGGTGCCGCCGAGAAGTGTGCGGCTCTCGATGTCATTGAAATTCGCTTCGTACATCAGGTGCGCGTCGATGACGAACTGCTCGGTCGACTTCTCGTTGCCGAAGAAATAGCGGCCGGCAACCGTAGAGCCGTCGGTCGGCGTGCTGCCGATATACGCACTGCCAAAGCCGTCGTTCAGGTTGCTGTAGCGCGCATTGGAGCTGAAGCTCAGGCCGTTGCCGAAATCGTGGTCGAACAGCACGCTGTAGCTGTTGCGGTTCGTCTCGGTGAAATAATAGTCCGGCTCGCCGAAGAACACGTCGCGGTCAAAATCCGTGCCGAGCGGGTGGCCGCCGCTGCCGGGAACGCCGTCCTTGTCGAGATGGTCGAAAACGAATGTCAGGCTGGTGGCGTCCGTCGGGCGCCAGGTCAGGCCGCCCATGATGAAGTTCTCGTCATCCCGGGAGTAATCGTATTCCGCGTCGGCCCGCTGGAACTTGCCCGTCAGGCGGTAGGACAGCGTGTCGTCCTCGGTGATGTTGTCGCCGAAATCGAAGCCCAGTTCCTTGTGGGCGAAGGAGCCGCCCGTGCCATAGACTTCGCCGAAGCGCTCGCTCTTCGGCGTCTTGGTGACGTAGTTGACCGAGCCGCCCGGTTCCGCCGCGCCGAAGCTCGAGGAACTCGCGCCCTTCAGCACCTCGATGCGCTCATAGGCGTACGGTTCCTCCCGGACGCCGGCGAAGGTCCGGCCGATGGCGAGGCCGTCCCGGTAGGTGTAGGGGGTGAAGCCGCGAATATCGAAATAGTCGAAACGGTCGTCCGAGCCGTAGAAGTCGGTCACGACGCCGGCCGCGTATTGCACGACCTGCTCGACGGTATCGGCACCACGCTCCTGCATTTCCTTGGAGGTGATGACGGAGACCGCTGCGGGGGCGACGAGAATATCGGTCGGCATCTTGCCCGCGCCGGTCGTCCGGGTCGCGACGATCGATTTCGAATCGTTCTGCGTGTCGAGCAGGGTTCCGCCGGATTTTTCGATCACAACCGCTTCCAGCGCGGTCGCCCCGCCCTCCGTCGTGCCGGCATCCTGCGCAAAGGACAGGACCGGCGTCAGGGCGATAAGCGCCGTGCAACCGAGAAGACGCGCGTTTCGAAAGCGGAGCGGCGTTCGTGTTGCGCAACGGCCTTTTTGATCGATATCCATAGTCATATTCCAATTCCGTAGCTGCTGATGCGGCCGGGCCTTATTTGTTCGGCCGGTCAAGACGCATGACGCCTCGTCCGACCGGTCCCCCACGTGAAGGCCTTGCCCCGATGTTCCGCTATTAACTGGAGCATAATTGTCTAGTATTGTATATTCCCCCGGTTTTGTACGATCCGCCGGAAATCTCCACGCACTTTCTCTGGATTGACGGCTTCGCCGTTGACGGCGCGGAATTAAGCTGAGATTTGGGGTCAACTTATTGTGTGGAATGGAGTGGATGATGAAGCGGTTTCGTTTTGCCGGGTGGGCAATGATGCTCTTCGTTCTCATCTGCGCGGGCAAAAGCACGTTTGCCGCCGAGAGCGCGTCCTATCCCATCAGCATCAAACATGCCTTCGGCACCACCGTCATTGAAAAGAAGCCGGAGCGGGTGGCGACCGTCGCCTGGGCAAACCATGAGGTGCCGCTGGCGCTCGGCATCGTTCCCGTCGGCATGGCGCGTGCCAATTTCGGTGATGACGATGGTGATGGCGTCCTGCCCTGGGTCGCCGCGCGGCTGGACGAACTCCAGGCCGAGACGCCAGTCCTGTTCGACGAGGGCGACGGTATCGATTTCGAGGCGGTCGCTGCAACGCGTCCTGATGTCATCCTCGCTGCCTATTCCGGCCTCACGCAGGCGGACTACGAGACGCTGAGTGCCATTGCGCCCGTCATCGCCTATCCGCAGGCGCCTTGGTCGACGGACTGGCGCGAGACGATCCGGCTGGACAGCGCTGGCATCGGCATGGCCACGGAAGGCGAGGCGCTGATTGCCGGCATCGAGGCCGACATCGCCTCGGTGCTCGCCGGTTATCCCGAGCTCAAGGGCAAGTCGGCGATGTTCATCACGCATCTGAGCTCGTGGGATCTCAGCACCGTCAACTTCTACACGACCAATGACACGAGGGTGCGGTTCTTCGCCGATCTCGGTCTCACTTCGCCGAAAAGCGTCATCGAAGCCTCGCAGCCGGGCAAGTTCTCCGGTTCGGTCAGCGCGGAAGAGATCGACGCCTTCGACGATGTCGATATCCTCGTCACCTATGGCGACGGCAAGCTTTTCGATGCCCTGAAGGCGAATGCCCTGATGCTGCATATGCCGGCCGTGGCGAAAGAATCGATCGTCATGCTCGGCAACAATGCGGTCGGCACCGGCGCCAATCCGACGCCGCTGTCCATCCGCTGGGTCCTGAAGGATTATATGACGCTGCTGAGCGAGGCGGCCAAGAAATCGAAATGACCGCCGGCGCGCTCAACACATCGCCCACCCGGTGGTCGGCCGCATCCGGCTCCAACCGCACCAGAAGCCTTTGGCTGGCGGGGCTTGTCGTTCTCCTGGCACTGTTCGTGTTCTTGTCGGTCACGGTCGGAACACGCGACGTTGCCTGGGCCGATGTCGTGGCCGCAGTCGGCGGCGCGCAGGACACGATCGGCCGGGCGGCGGTCGCGCTGCGCATTCCCCGGACATTGCTGGCCTTGATCGCCGGCGGCGCGCTCGGGCTGGCGGGGGCCATCATGCAGGGCGTGACCCGCAATCCGCTTGCCGATCCGGGCATTCTCGGCGTCAATATGGGCGCGTCGCTTGCCGTCGTCGTCGGTGTCGCCTGGTTCGGCGTGTCCTCCGCCTATGCCTATATCTGGACGGCGATCGTGGGGGCAGGCTGTGCTGCAATTTTCGTCTATGCCATCGGCTCGCTGGGGCGCGGCGGTGCGACGCCGCTCAAGCTTGCCCTTGCCGGTGCCGCGACTTCGGTCGCCTTCGCCTCCCTGGTCATCGCCATCGTGCTGCCGCGCGGCGATATCGCCGGCGGCATCCAGTCCTGGCAGATCGGCGGTGTCGGCGGCGCGACTTACGAGCGCCTTGTTCCGGTCCTGCCATTCCTGCTCGCCGGCTTCGCCATCAGCCTTCTGTCGGCCAGGAAGCTGAATTCCCTGGCGCTCGGTGACGAGCTGGCCGCCGGGCTTGGCGAAAACGTTGCGGTCGCGCGGGCCATCGCGTCGCTTGGCGCCATCCTGCTGTGCGGCGGGACGACGGCCGTGTGCGGGCCGATCGGCTTCCTCGGCCTCGTCGTGCCGCATGTCTGCCGTTTGTTGGTCGGTGTCGATCATCGCTGGTTGCTGCCGTTCTCGGCGCTCGGCGGCGCCTGCCTGCTTTTGGCTGCCGATGTGCTGGGACGCATCGTCGCCCGCCCGGCGGAAATCGATGTCGGCATCGTCACTGCCCTGATCGGCGCGCCCTTCTTCATCTGGATCGTCAGGCGGCAGCGGGTGAGGGATCTGTGACCATGCAGAGCGCCACCATCGATGTCGTCATCGCATACCGCCGGGGACGCACGCGCCGATATGCCGCCGTGCTTGCGATGCTTGTGGCCCTCGTGCTGGCGATCTTCGCCGTCACCCTGTCTATCGGCAAGACCATCACGCCGCCGGGAGAAGTTTTCCGGGTGTTGCTTGGCGAACCGGTGCCGGGCGCGGATTTCAGCGTGGGGCAACTGCGGCTGCCACGCGCCGTCCTGTCGGTCCTCGCCGGGTTGTGCTTCGGGCTTGGGGGCGTGGCTTTCCAGGTCATGTTGCGCAACCCGCTCGCCAGCCCCGATATTATCGGCATTACTTCTGGTGCCGGGGCGGCGGCGGTGTTCGCCATCGTTGTCCTCTCCATGAGCGGGCCGATGGTCTCGGTGTTCGCCATCGTGGCCGGGCTTGGCGTCGCGATGCTCGTTTACGGCCTGTCGTTCCACAACGGCGTCGCCGGCACGCGGCTCATCCTGGTCGGTATCGGCGTTTCGGCTATGTTGCAGAGCGTCATCGCCTATATCCTGCAATCAGCGCCCGCCTGGAGCCTGCAGGAGGCCATGCGCTGGCTGACGGGAAGCGTCAATGGCGCACAGCTCGATCAGGCCCTGCCGCTGCTGCTCGCGCTCCTGGTCTTCGGCGGCCTTCTCCTCAGCCGCAGCCGCGATCTGGATGCCTTGCGGCTGGGCGACGACATGGCCGCCGCGCTCGGCACGCGCGTTGCGCAGACCCGGATGCTGATGATCGTCGCGGCCGTCGGCCTCATAGCGTCGGCCACGGCGGCAACGGGGCCGATCGCCTTCGTCGCTTTCCTCTCCGGGCCGATCGCCGGCCGCATCGTTAAAAACGATGGATCGTTGCTCATCCCCTCGGCGCTGATCGGAGCGGTCCTCGTTCTTGCGGCCGACTACATCGGGCAACACCTTCTGCCCGGACGATACCCGGTCGGCGTCGTGACCGGCGCGCTCGGGGCACCCTACCTGATTTACCTGATCATCCGCGTCAACCGGATCGGAGGCACGCCGTGACCGATCATCTGCTCGTCGCCAGCGGCCTCTCGGCCGGCTACGACAATACCGAAATCCTCCATAGCCTCGACCTGACGGTTCCCCCCGGCAAGATCACGGTGATCGTCGGCGCCAATGCCTGCGGCAAGTCCACCTTCCTCCGAACGATATCGCGGCTGATTGCGCCGACGGGCGGGCAGGTGCTGCTGGACGGCAAATCCATCCACCGCATGCCCTCGCGTGATCTCGCCCGGACGTTGGGCCTCCTGCCGCAATCGCCGATCGCTCCGGAAGGCATCACCGTCGCGGATCTGGTCAGCCGGGGGCGGCATCCGCATCAGAGCCTGTTTTCCCGCTGGACGCTGCAGGACGACGAGGCGGTCGACAGCGCGCTTTCGGCCACCAAGACCTTCGATCTTGCCGAACGGCCAGTCGATGAGCTTTCCGGCGGCCAGCGCCAGCGCGTCTGGATCGCCATGGCGCTGGCGCAGCAGACGGATATCCTGCTGCTCGACGAGCCGACGACTTTTCTGGACATCAACCACCAGATCGAGGTGCTCGATCTTCTGACCGATCTGAACCACGCGCGCGGCACGACCGTGGTCATGGTCCTGCACGACCTCAATCTCGCCGCCCGCTATGCCGACCATCTCGTCGCGCTGGCATCCGGCCGCGTGCACATATCAGGCACGCCGGAAGCCGTACTGACGGAGGAGGCGGTGCGGCAGGTTTTCGGGCTGGAAAGCCGGGTCATCACCGACCCCATATCCGGCCGTCCCATCATGCTGCCGATCGGCCGGCACCGGATGGCCGCGGCCATCGACGACGAGGTTGGCCGTCCGCCACAACAGGAGAAACGCGCATGAACGAGATGTCGTCCTTCAAGCTTTCGGGCGTTGCCCTTCCCAGCAATGCCGCCGGCATGCTCGACGAGATATGCGAGCACTTCATCGAGCATGCCGATGTGGAGCGGACCGGCGACCTGGCCCTTTTGAAAAGCAATGTCGGCCTGGCCCATATCCGCATCGACACGGGCCGCCTGCTCATCGATCTCGACTGCCCGACCGCCGAGGCCTTGCAGATGAGCCGCACGATCCTTGCGGAACATCTCTTCTACTTCGCAGAAGACCAGCCCTTCGAACTGACATGGTCAGAACCGACCTCTTTATCGGCACTGCCGAACCTGCATGAAGTGACGGTGGTTTCCAGTGAGGACGTGACGCCGCATATGCGCCGCGTCATCTTCTCCTGCGCGGATGTCTCCCCCTTCATCGGCGGCGACATGCATGTTCGTCTGCTGGTGCCGCCGAAAGGCAAAGCACCCGTCTGGCCCGGCTTCCGGGAAGACGGGCGTATCGCATGGCCGGAGGGCGAGGATGCGCTGCTGGTGCGCGTCTACACGATCCGCGCCGTCGACGCCGGCCGCGGGGAGTTGTGGATCGACTTTCTGCAGCATCCCGCACCGGGTGTGGCAACGCCGGGCGCGGATTTTGCCCGCGATGCGCAGCCCGGTGACGTTGCCGCCCTTCTCGGACCGGGCGGCGGTGATCTGCCGTCAGCTGAGTCGATCCTGTTCATCGGCGATGAAAGCGCCTTGCCGGCCATCGCGCGCATCGTCGCCGAGATGCCGGCGGGAACGCGCATGCAAGCGATCATTGAAGTCCAGGACGCGGCAGAAGAGCAGCCGCTGCCTTCGAACGGTATGCTCGATGTCCGCTGGCTGCACCGGAGTACGGCTACCGGATCTCTCCTGGAGGAAGCGAAGAACGCCATTGCGACCCTGGACGAGGGGACATTCGTCTGGGCCGCCTGCGAAAAGGACGATATCCGCGCCATCCGGGCCAGTCTCAAAGCGCGCCAGCATGACCGCAAGAAGATGTATGTCGCGTGGTATTGGGAGAAAGCGTCCTGAACGCTGTCGAGAACGGCACGTCTTTCAAGCCAGACCGCACCAGACCGAAGCTTCAGGACGCCTCGGTCAACTTTACTGGGTGATCGGCTTCAGGGAGTTGAAGATCGCGCCGATCTCTTCGCCATGGGCCTTCTGCTCTTCGGTGCCGCCCCAATAGGTAATGACGAGGGTCTTGTCGGCGGCAGCCACCAAGGCTGTCAGGCCGATGGTGACGGGGCCGTCGCTGTCCTTGCCCGACCAGTAGACATTGTAGGCCTGCATGCCGTTGAGCTTGCCTTCCTCTTCCTTCTTCGTCGAATCGTCGACCGTGACATTCTGGCTCGCGAGATATTCGACCGCTTCCTTGACCGTCTCGGTGGTATCCTTGCCGTCCTGCGCATCGATTGAGAAATAGACCGAGTCATCGTCGGCCTGGACCTCGATGCCGCTTTCGGTCGGGGTGGTTTTCCAGCCATCCGGGATGGTGATCGAGGCAACCGGCTCGTCGGCCGGGAATTTGATTTCTCCGGCCTGTGCGGTGCCGGCGGCCAGAAGCGTGGCGATAAGGATGGCATATTTCATGACGATGTCCTCCATGGTGAGCGCTATTGCGTGACGTCCAGTATCTTCCAGAAATACTGTTTGTTTTCATATGGTTAAGCGGAAGCCTGGCCGCTTCCCGGGATGTGGTTTTCACCCGATGATGTCGAAATCCGTCGCGGTCATCTTCAAGCCGGCGTCGAGCGTGGCGAACTGGATGGCTGCGCCCTTGCCGGACCCGTCGGCGTCGTACCAGAGCTTGCCTGTCTTCGAATCGTAGATGATCCGGTCCGTTTCCGCGTGCGCCCCGGTGCCGATGTAGAAGGCCTTCGCCGAGAGATCCCCGACCTTGCCAACCTTGGTGAAGATGTCGTCGTCGAGGAAGATCGTATCGTCCTTGACGGAGAAGTCGTCGATCGTGTCGATATTCGTAATGCCGAGCTTGGTGTCGAACACGAACGTATCCTGGCCCGACCCGCCGATCATCAGGTCCTTGCCGAGCCCGCCATAGAGGCTGTCGTCGCCGGCGCCGCCCTTCAGCGTGTCAGTCCCGTCGGCACCCTTCAGAATGTTGGCCAGTCCGTTGCCGGTGAGAATATTGGCAAGGCTGTTGCCGGTTCCGTTGATCGCCTTGGAGCCCGTCAGCGTCAGGTTCTCGACATTGGCGGCAAGTGTATGGGAAACGGAGGCGAAGACCGTATCGGTGCCCTGTTTTTCCGCCTCGATCACCTTGTCGCCACTGTGGTTGACGACATAGCTGTCATTGCCGCCGAGTCCGCGGAAGGTGTTTGCGCCGCTTGTGCCCTTGAAGGCATCGGCGCCCGACGTGCCGGTATAGCCGTCGATGACCAGGGTGCCGGTCGGATTGACGATCGTGCCGGTGAGATCGGCGTTGTTGCCGGCCGTATCCCGGATGGTCGCGCCATTGAGGATGATCCCCTTGGCGGCGAGATCGCTCGACGTCTCCTCCAGCCCGACCCGATAACTGAACACCAGCTTCGTGGCGGTGGAGGCGGCCGCATCGTAGATGGCCTTCTCGCCATTGCTGAGCGTCAGGACCAGCTTGTTCGCATCGGTGATCGTCACTGCTTCACTCAAGGCGATGCTGAACCGCGCGGCCTCGCCCGTCGTCAGCGTGCCGGAGCCGCCACTGATGCCTGGGCCCAATGTAGTGATGCCGGTCACCGTCGGCGCGACCTTGTCCAGCGTGAAGGTAAGGCTGCTGGCCGAGGACACGTTACCGGCGACATCGGTCTGAACGACCTTCACTGTATGCGTGCCATTGGCGAGGGCACTCGGGTTATAGGTGCTCGATGCCGTGCCACCATCGACGATGTAGCTCAGTGCCGTGCCGGTTTCCTTGCCGGCGATCGTCAGGGCACCGTTGCTGGTGATCCTGTCGGTGGCGGATTTGCCGGTGTCGGCGGCGAGTACCAGCGTTGGCGTTGCGGGTTTGGCGCGATCCAGCGTGAAGGTGAGGCTGCCGGCCGAGGAGACATTGCCGGCCACATCGGTCTGAAAGACCTTCACCGTATGTGTGCCATTGGCAAGGGTGCTCGGATTATATGTGCTCGATGTCGTGCCGCCATCGACGATGTAGCTGAGTGTCGCGCCGGCTTCCTTGCCCGAGATCGTCAGGGCACCGTTGCTGGTAATCTTGTCGGTTGCTGATTTTCCGGTGTCTGCGGTCAGTGCGAGCGTCGGCGTTGCGACGGACTTGTCGAGCGTGAAGGTGATGCTGTTTGTGGAAACATTGCCGGCTGTATCGGTCTGGATGAACTGCACCGTGTGCGTGCCATTGGCAAGGGCGCCCGGGTTATAGGTGGTCGATGCCGCGCCGCCATCGACGATGTAGCTGAGTGTCGCGCCGGCTTCCTTGCCCGAGATCGTCAGGGCGCCGTTGCTGGTGATCTTGTCGGTCGTGGACTTTCCGGTGTCCGCGGTTAGCGTGAGCACCGGCGTTGCGATGGATCTATCGAGCGTGAAGGTGAGGCTGCCGGCCGAGGAGACGTTGCCGGCCGCATCGGTCTGAAGGACTTTGACTGTGTGGGTGCCGTTGGCAAGGGCGCTCGGATCATAGGTGGTCGATGCGGTGGCGCCATCGACGATGTAGCTGAGTGTCGCGCCGGCTTCCTTGTCCGTGATCGTCAGGGCACCGTTGCTGGTGATCTTGTCGGTGGCGGATTTGCCGGTATCGGAGGTCAAGGCGAGCGTTGGCGTCGCCGGCTTGCTTCGGTCGAGAGTGAAGGTGATGGTGCCGTAGAAGAAAGAGACGTTGCCGGCGGCATCCGTCTGCTTCATCTTGATCGTATGCTCGCCGTCACTGAGCGCGGTCGGGTCGTAGGTCGCCGTCGCCGGGCCGCCATCGATGACGTAGCTCAGGGTCGCACCGTCCTCCACGCCAGCGATTGAGAGTGTGGCGTCATTGGTCACGAAATCGTTCGAGGCACTGCCGGTGTCGTTGGCGAGGTAGGGTTCCGGCGAGCCGATCGTAAGGTCGTATGTGAAAGAAACGGTGCCGGCCAGTGAAACATTGCCGGCCGTATCCGTCTGGAAGACCTTCACGGTATAATGGCCGTCGTCGAAGGTGCTCGGATCGTACGTGGCCGATGCTTCGCCATCATTGACGACGTAGCTCAGTGTCGCCCCGTCTTCCAAACCGGTGATCGTCAAGGAACCGTTATTGGTCAGGCCGTCGGTCGAGGAGGTGCCGCTATCGTGGGTCAGCACGACCGTCGGCGCATCCGGCCGGGTCGCATCCACGGTCCGCCCGGTTTTGGCTCCGTCGACAGTGGAAATCGTCGATCCGTCGAAGGGAGAGCCCTTTTGAGAGGTGTTCAGGAAAACCGCGACGTAGCCGTCTGATCTCGTTGCAAGGATATCGAGCTTGCCGTCACTGTTCACGTCGGCGAGGCTGACAGAGCTGATTTGGGAATTGCTCGTGATCTCTCTCGAACTGAGGATACCGCCCGTACCATCGCCCAACAGGACGGAGACGGACTTGCCGCTGTAACTGGCGGTCACGATGTCGAGTTTTCCGTCGCCATTCACGTCGCCAATGGCGACGGAAAGCGGGTCGGCGCCGACAGCGATTTCCGTCGAGCCCGAAAAACCGCCTGCACCATCGCCCAGTCGCACCGAAACGGTAGCGCCGGTCTGGTTCACCGCCACGATGTCGAGCTTGCCATCGCCGTTCATGTCCGCGGTGGTGACCGAATATGGATCATAACCCACGGCGATCTCGGTCGAACCGGAAAAGCCGCCGGTGCCGTCACCCAGCCGCACCGAAATAGTGTCGGTTTCCATATTCGGAGCCAGGATGTCGAGCTTGCCGTCGCCGTTTACGTCGGCGACACAGATATTCACCGCAGTGCCGATGGCGACCGCAGTCGAACCGGAGAAATTGCCCGTGCCGTCACCCAATCGCACCGAGATGGTATAGTCGTAATTCGGGGTCAGAATGTCGAGCTTGCCATCGCCGTTCACGTCGGCGACGGTGATGGAGAACGGGCCGTAACCGACCTGGACGCTGGTGGCAGCCAGGAAGCCGCCGCTACCGTCATTCAGACGTACCAAAACGGAACTGCTGTTAAAATCCGCCCCGAGGATATCGAGCTTGCCGTCACCGTTCACGTCGGCAACGACCGCAGATCGCAGGCTGCTTCCTACCGCGATATGGGTTGGGCTGGAGAAGCCGCCCGCGCCATCGCCCAGACGCACCGACACGGAACTGCCGAAGAAACTGGCTGTCAGGATGTCGAGCTTGCCATCTCCATTCACATCGACTGTGCTGAGAGAAGTCGCAGACGTGCGCATGTAAAAATATGTCGGCGTCGCAAAGCTCAGCTCGGCCGCACGCCCGTCCACTGTCCCATTGGTCGTATCCACGCCGGCGACGGACAGGTCGCTCGTATCGTCGTCGCCGTCTGCAACTGTGTAGACGAAAGTCGGCCGACCATCGTCATCAAGGCCGGCATAGACTGCATGGCCGCCATTGTTCAGCAGCAGGTCCGGCACACCTGTCACCGTGACGGGCAGCTCGGTCGAGAGTGTGAAGGTGATCGTGTCGCCGATCTTCAGCGTGCCGGTCTGGTCGGTGCTGGCGGATATTCCCGTCGCGAACGTTTTTTCGCCACCCAGCAGGACGGTCACGGAGCGGCCGTAAAAATTGGTGACGATGATGTCCATCTTTCCGTCTTTGTTGACATCGGCCACTTTGAGGGTTTCGGGCTGGTAGCCGACGCCAATATCCATGCCGCCGGAGAAACCGCCGTTGCCATCTCCCCACCGGACCGAGACGCTGCTGGAAAAGGAATTTGCGGTTATCAGATCCAGTTTGCCGTCGCCGTTGATATCCGCCACGGCAATGGATTTCGGATCTCTCTCGACGCTGACAGTCGTTGACGATGTAAAGTGGCCGGTTCCGTCGCCCAGCAGGACCGAAACAGTGTTGTAGTTGCCGGTCAGCGCATCCAGCTTGCCGTCGCCATTGACGTCCGCGATGGTGACGAGGTTCGGCGAATCCAGCCAGCCAAGATCATAACCGGATTCGGGCGTAAAGCCGCCTGTGCCATCCCCCAGCATGACGAACACTGCGTGGTTGCTGCTAGATGTCACGAGGTCCAGCTTGCCGTCCCCGTTCATATCGGCAAGCGTAAGAGCGTTCGAATTGTAAGCGGCAAGGGATGTATTGGTGGTAATCGACTGAAAGCCACCCTGGCGGTTGCCCAGGAAGACCATGATCGAGCTATTGCTGCTGACGGAGACTGCGTCTGTAATGCCGTCGCCGTTCACGTCACCCGCGATCATCGATTTCTGGCCTGGATAGACGTACATCTGGCTTCCGGCCAGATATCCACCCGTGCCATCGTTATAGAGCACCCTGACGATGGGGTTGTTGTAACTCGCATAGATGACATCGAGATCGCCGTCGCCGTCCATGTCGGCCAATGTGGCGCCTCCGGCATCGAAGCCGGTGTTCGTGAGGTCAAGGCTCGTCGATGTCGTGAAACCCCCGGTGCCATCACCCAGAAGCACGAGGAATTCGTTCGTCGAACTGGAGGCGGTGACCACAAGATCCAGCTTGCCGTCACCATTCACGTCGGCGATGGCGAGGTCGTCGGCATAGGCGTCGACGTTGAAATCCTGTCTGGTAAAGATCGTGCTCATGACAGCCCCTCGGACTGGCCAACGGCCAGGCGTGATCGGTGTAAACAATAGGTTGGCCCCTTTGCACAGCTGATGCGAGACCGGGCCTCGGCGGTTTGTCTCAAGCAGCGTGCATTCAGGAATTCAGGCGTTTTTTAACGCGCCCAGCCCTGATTTTCGCCGTCCATTTTTGACTGCTAGGCTTCCGCTGCTGCGAAGGCGGCCCGAAAAATAAGGAGTTTGCGTGCCTGCATCATCGCGTATTCCGAAAAGAAGCCGTGCGAGATCCATAGGGGCGAATAACCACGCCGGCCGCTCCAGCCGATGCCGCCGATCGCTTCCGCCTCGGCGAATTTGCGGCTGGTATGCGCCCGCGAAAGACTGAATGCGCGGGCGAGCTGCGCGATCGTGACGACATCCGTCAGGTAGCCGCCGGGCCATGGGACCTGCCGGTCGATACCGGCGACGAGCCGGTCCATCAAGAGCCCGCCGGCGTCGGTCCAGGCGAAGATACGATACAGCGGCCCCGGCATGCGGACATGCGGGTTTGCCAGGAGCCCCTCGCTGAGCGGCGGCATCAGAAGGGGAAGCAGCCGCTCGGGGGCTGCGCGAAACCGGTCGCTTCGCGTGCCTGCATCGACGCGGTCGAGGGCGGCGAGATGCATGTCGCACCATTGAACCAGGATCGCCAGTGAACCCGGCGATGGCAAGACGGCCACTTCCTTTGAAAGCTCGCTTCCGGACATGGGGAGGACGATGCCGTATTTGACGATTTCGTCGAAGAAGGCGTAGGCCGTATTGCGGCTGGCGATCAGGTATTTGAGTGCCGACTGTGCGATGGATCGCCGGGACATGCCGGCCCCATCGCCGCCATAGTGCCGCGAGAGCGCTGCCAGGGACAAAAGCCAGCGCTGCTGCGTGGCAAAGAGCGCCGAAGCCCGGGGTGCGCTTTCATAGCCGGTGACGAAACTCTGCGCGAGAAACTCGACCGCGCTCGGGAAGGTCGCAGCCGTCATCAGGCAGTCGACGTTTCCTACAGGCAAGGCAGGCGTGTCGATCCATTCCTTGCTTTCGTGTTTCGCAACGGCCAACTCAGTCAGCATGCATCGTCCCCGGAGGTATCCATGGTGATGGATAACCGGCATGGACGGCGCATGTCCTGAAGACCGCGGGGCGCGGTTCTAAAGTTTTCTGATATTTTTCTGAAGCGGTGCCGGTGCTCGTCGAGCGTTCCAGCATGTTGGTTGACGGCCCGGGTATGCGCTCACTATGGTGCACTCCGGCCAAGCGCAGGGTTCGGGGGATCCGTGTACGTTTTTGCGGATTTCGTTCTGGATACGGACCGGGCCGAGTTGCGGCACGCCGATGGATCCGTGACGCATCTGCGCCCCAAGACCCTCGACCTGTTCAAGCTCTTGGCGGAAAACAGCCATCGCGTCCTCGGCAAGGATGAGCTGATGGAGGCGATCTGGCCGGGCATCCATGTCGGTGAAGACAGCCTCTTTCAATGCATCCGCGAAATCCGCCTGGCGCTTGGCGATGCCAGGCGGGAAATGGTTCGCGTGGTGTCGGGGCGTGGTTATCTTTTCGCGCTCGACGTGACCAGCCGGCAGGCGGATACCGACACAACCGTGCCGCAGGACCAGGACGTACGGAAAATCCGGGACCACCGCAAATCGCGCAGCCGGCGGTTGCTTGTCGTGGCGGCGGTTTTCCTTCTCGCCGCCATGGTCTTGACTGGGCTTGTGCTTCTTGGCGATCGTCTCTTTTCGCCGCTACGGCTCACGGTCGTGCTGCAGCCGATTGTGACCGTGGAGGCCGGCCCGGAAGGCGTTGCGCTCGCGCGCGACCTTGGATCGGAGCTGGTCAAGGGGTTTTCCCGGATTGACGGCATCGACCTGATCGTGCCGGAGGGTAAAGCGGTGCGGCAAGGTCGGATCGGGCTGGAAGTGCGGAGCGTATTGAAACGCGGCGCGGGCAGCTGGATCCTTCAGGCGCGCCTCATAGATGGCGAAAGCCAGGAGATCAAGGCGGTTGCGGAGGTCGAGGCGGGTGCCGGCGAAACCGACCGGCAACGCCTCGTCCAGCGTCTCGCCGCCGGTATCGGTTATCCGCTGGGTGCCCGGTTGAGTGCCCTTCAAGAACCCGATGAACAGGCCGCGGCCCCTTCCAATGTCGCCATTCAGCAGGCTATTGCATCGATCAACCAGACGACACGCGAACGTTTCGGCACGGCACGCGCCATTCTTGAACAATATCTTGCTGAAGACCCTGACAATGTGGAGCTGCAGGTCGCCCTTGCCGGGTTGCAGCTGCGCGGGGTGCAGATGACGTGGTACGATCCGGTTCAAAGCGCTGCGGCCGAGCAGAATGCGAACGTCTTGCTGAAACGTGCGCTTGCCCGACGGCCGCACTCCCTGCCGGCGCTTGATGCCTATTGCCGCTTTCTGACCGTCACCAGCCGGTTCAGCGAAAGCCTCGTCGCCTGTGCCAGGGCATTGACCGTCAATCCCTGGGACGGCGCAGCGCTCTACAATCTCGGTTTGACCCAGCTCCAGCTCGGCCGCTTCGACGACGCGCTTGCCGGTTTCCTGGAGGCGGAGCGTTACGACACGCCGGAGGTTTCGCGCTGGACATGGCTGCTCGGCGCGGGCTGGGCGAACCTGCTGCTCGGCCGCAACGAGGAGGCCGTCGCGTTCCTGAGCCGCGCGATTGCGATCACTCCCGGCTCCGGGCGGCCCTATCTCCTGCTGGCCGCCGCCCATCAACGCCTGGGCCACGGGCGGGAGGCGAGGGAAGCGCTGGCGAAAACGATGGAGATGCGTCCCGGCTCCACCGCCCGCAACGTTTCGCTGCCCACCCGCAATGCCAGCGACATTTTCCTCGCGGCCAACAATGCGGTGCTCCGCACCCTCATCGCGATCGGCTTGCCGCCGGGAACGCCGCGATAGGCTACAAGCCTTGATGCGTGACCCTAGGACGCGCGCCGGTAGCCGATCCCGCGCGCCAGCCAGCAACCGACGCGAAGTCCCGTGACGGTGCCGGCCGCATCGCGCTCCACCAGCACCGTCCAGTCGCCGGGTGCTGCCGCATCGAGTGCGCGGCGGCTGGTAATGATCCAGACGTCTTCCGCCAGCGCATACATGCGCTCCATCGGACCCTTCCCGTAAAGCCCCTCGAAGACGGCGAAGGCCGCGCCGTCGCGCGCCTCGATCTCCAGATGGGCCTCCAGTTCCGCGGACCAGTAGCGGCCGGCAAGGACTGTCGGATCGGCCCATTCGACGGGTTGGAGCGGACGGGCGCGGACGGTCAGGTTTTCGCTCTCCCGCTGCATGAGCAATTCGTCTCGCTGCTTGCGGAGGCTAAAACCCTGCCCACGGGCAATGCCGTCAGCCGAGAGCGTGGCATGCGCGGAGGAGGGGCCGTAGTGAAGTTTTACGCCCGTCGCGTCCGCCGCCGTGCGAACCACCAGTCCCTGGGCTTCGTCCAGCCACAACCCATCCCAATCGCTGGGTAGCTGACCCTCTGCCTCGGCGTCGAGGCCAAGTGCGGCGTCGACGAGCATCGTCGCGGCGTTGAAGGCGCTGGTGCCATGGTTGAACATGACGACCACGGACAGCCGCTCCTCCGCCACATGCAAGCGATAGGAGCCGAAACCACGCAGGCCGCCGCCATGGCCGGTGAATTCACGGCCGTTATAGATGTCGCGGCGCAGTCCGTAGGCATAGGTTGCCGGCGTGCCGTCGGCATAGAAGGCGGGGGCGGAGAGGCGGTTGTAGAGACTGTCCGGGTCGTCGCGTGTCGCGTCGATATGGCATTCCCAGGCGAGCATATCGTCCAGCGATGCGGCAATGCCTGCATCGCCGAACCAATAGACGCCATTGTCGGCCGGCAGAAAGCCGACGTCGTCATTGCCTTCGTAGCCGATGACGTCATCGGCCGGCACGCGCGTGTTCGGCGACAGGATGGCCGTCGCCATGCCGGCCGGTGCAAACAGGCGCTCGGCAAGAAGATCGGCAAAATCGCGGCCGGTGCCGCGCTCGATCAGCTCGCCGAGGATGCGGAAATTGCCGTTGCTGTAGGAATAATGCGCGCCGGCCGGAAAATGGCCGGTCTTCGCGCTGGCGATGAGCGGCAGCGCGTCTTCGCGGCGGAATTCCGTTTCCGGATAGGCGCCGTGCAGCACGGTCAGCGCCCAGTAATCGCGCAGGCCCGACTGGTTGTGGCAGAGCTGCGAAACGGTCGGCAGCCGGTCGCGGTAATCGGGCAGGAAATCACGGACCTTGTCGTCCAGCGTGGCGGGATCGCCGAACTGGTCGAGCAGCAGCGCACAGGTGAACTGTTTCGAGATCGAGCAGATCGGCAGGCGTGTTTGCGCCGTCATCGGCAGGCGGCGATACATGTCGGCAAAACCCCAGGCGCGCCGCGCCACCACCTTGCCGTCCTTGACCACGCCGGCCACGCCTCCGGGGCCTCGAAAACGAAGCGGGAGGCGGTTCAGCGCCCTTTCGAGCGCCTTGGTATCGGGGTTGGTCATTCCATCACCTGTCAAGCCGTCGCGCGGAACGCGAGATGCGTCCCGTGCGTGCGCAAGAAATGCGAACAGGACTTGCTTGGCAAGAGCGGCGTAATCTTTCGTCGGGAAATAGTTCGGGCGGATGGCCTCTTCCTCCTCAAGACGCCGGACGCAACGGCGGGCCGCTGTCTCTTCGTCGTGACGGGGAGGCTTGACCGGAGGCATGAAGGTGGGGTTTGTGCGCTATGGCCGCAAACGCGATCGGCATGGAACGCCGGCTGGATGCGGCGGCCTGTGTTCGAGGATATGTGCGATGTCTCAATCCCCCCGTTTCGATGAAGCGTCCCGTTTCCCGGTCTGGCGGCAGGGATTGCCGGTCCCGCCGGCGTGCCCGGCGCTGGCGCAGGACACCACGGCCGACATCGCCATCGTCGGCGGCGGCTTCGTCGGGCTCTGGAGCGCTTTGAAGGCGAGGGAGCGCTGGCCCGACGCGCGGATCGTGCTGGTCGAGGCGGGCCGCTGCGGCGAGGCCGCCAGCGGCCGCAACGGCGGCTTTTGCGCGCCCAGCATTTCGCACGGTGTCGCCAATGCCGTAGGCCGCTGGCCGAAGGAGGCGGAGAGCCTTGTTCGCCTCGGCCGGCAGAACCTCGACGATCTCGAGGCCGACCTCGGCACCTACGGCATCGATGCCGCGTTCCAGCGGTCCGGCAAGCTGAACATCGCCGCCAAACCGTGGCAGGTTGACGGCCTGCGGGCGATGAAGGATCTCTACGGCTCCTTCGGTGTCGAGACGCAGTTCCTGACGGGGCAAGCGCTGGCCGAACGGCTTGATAGCCCGCACTACGTTGCCGGCCTGTTCGAGCCGAACTATGCGCTCGTCCATCCCGGCAAGCTCGTGGCCGGCCTTCGCGCGGCCTGCCTTGCGGCGGGCGTTGCGATCCATGAAAACACGCGGGTGACGTCGATTGCGCGTCGGGACGGGCAAATCCGCCTGGGCACGCCTGCGGCGATCCTGACGGCGCCGAAAGTGGCGCTGGCCACCAACGCCGACCTGCCGCTGCTGCGCCGCCTGCGGCCCACGATCCTTCCCGTGTTCGACTACGCGCTGGTGACCGAGCCCCTGTCTGACGCGCAGCTGCGCTCCATCGGCTGGGTCGGCAACTACGGGATCGCGGACAGCGGCAACCAGTTTCACTATTCCCGCAAGACGGCGGACAACCGCATCCTCTGGGGCGGTTTTGATGCGATCTACCATCGCGGCGGGCGCCGCGATCCGGAGCTTCTGGACCGAGAGCAGACATTCGCGACGCTTCAGGCCAATTTCGAGGCGGCTTTCCCAGCGCTCGCCGATGTGCGCTTCGATTATCGCTGGGGCGGCATCATCGACGTCTCGGCGCGCATGACCTTCTTCGCCGGAACCGCCTTTGCCGGTCAGGTGGGCTATGCGCTCGGCTTTACCGGGCAGGGGGTGTCGGCATCGCGCTTCGCGGCGCTGACGATGCTCGACCTCATCGAAGGCAAGCAGACGGAGCGCACGGCCTTGCGCATGCTGCGCCGTCGCCCGGTGCCGTTCCCGCCGGAGCCGTTCTGCGACCTGGCGGTGCAGTGGACCCAGCGCGACCTCGCCCGCGAAGACGAGACCGGCCGGCGCTCGCGCATGCTGCGCACATTCGACCGCCTCGGCGTCGGCTTCGCATCCTGACGCAAACCAGAAAGGACCAGACGTGACCGAACCAGCCCATGTGATCGCCTTCGATGCGGCGAAAATCGCGCCGCGCGTGACGGAAACATCCGATCCCGCTATCGTGGATGCGCCCTATCGCGCGCAGAGCTGGCGCCATTTCGAAGCGCCGGATCGCGCAGCGCTTGCCGGCATCTGGGAGGCGGAGCCTCATCTGGAACGCTGCCAGTGCGATTACGACGAGCTTTGCCATATCCTCGAGGGCACCGTGCGACTCACCGACAAGGCGGGTCACTCCCGCATCTTCGCAGCCGGTGAAACCTTCGTGGTCTCGGCGGGGTTCGAGGGAACCTGGGAAAACCTGACGCCGGTCCGAAAGGTCTTCTTCATTCTCGGCAAACCGTGACGGACGGCATCTGCTGGTCCTTGGAAGGGCGAGATCGCTCTATCGCGTATTGTCCAGCGCCCGCACCAGACTTGCCGCTGCTTCGCCTGCACTGTCCATGTAACTTGCATCGCGGTGGAGCAGCACGACCGAAAAGGCGCCGTCGAGCAGGAGGATGAGCTGCCGGGCCGTCCGGCGGGCGGGCTCGGATTGGCCCGCCGGATCGAGGATCGAACAGAACCAGTCCTCCACCCGCTTCTTGTGCAGCCTGCCGGCCAGAATGGCGGGATGGCCGGGCAGGTTGATCAGCTCGACCGATGTGCGCAGAAAGCCGCAGCCCTTCCATTTCGGATGGCGGGCGGCCTGGGCGAGTTTTGCGAAAAGCCCCATTATCCTGTCGGCGACCGCGCCTTCGCTCGTGTCGAACCATTGCTGGAAGAGGGCGAGGTTCGGCTGGTCGCGTGCTTCCAGATGCGCGGCGATCAGGTCGTCCTTGCTCCGGAAGTGATAGTAGAGGGTGCGCTTGGTCACGCCTGTTCGTTCGGCGACGGCATCCATGCTGACGGCGCGGATGCCCTCCGCATGAAACAGTTTTCCGGCGGCCAAAATGATGCGGTCGCGGGTTGGAAGTTCGGCTTTGCTCATGGCGAAATGTATACCGACCAGTGAATATACACAATGCAGGACGGGCCCTATCGTCTCGGCATGATCGATGAAGCCGCCAGACCACGCGAGATCCTCTCGAAGCCCGTTGCGATAGCGTGTCGCGATGGCCTTTCGCTGCACGGGCATCTCTGGGAAAGTGCGGCGCCGGACAAGGCGGGGAGGGTCGTCATCAACCCGGCGACGGGCGTACCGGCGCGTTTCTATCACCGCTATGCGCGCTTTCTCGCCGCGCACGGTTTCGACGCTCTGACCTATGACTATAGGGGGATCGGCCTGTCGCGGCCCGAGACCTTGCGCGGCTGCGGCTATCGCTGGCGTGACTGGGGCGCGCTCGATTTCGATGCTGCTGTCCGCTTTCTGGACGGGCGCGGCGACGGTCCGCTGCTGGTGGTTGGCCACAGCATCGGCGGATTTTTGCCGGGACTGGCGGACAGCGGCACGCGGGTTACGCGAATGCTGACGGTCGGCGCGCAATTCGCCTGGTGGGGCGACTATGCGCGTTCACAGCGTCTGAAGCTGTTCTGGAAATGGCATCTCGCCATGCCTGTTCTGACGGCGCTCTGCGGCTATTTTCCCGGCCGGCGACTAGGCTGGCTGGAAGACCTGCCGGCGGGCGTGGCCAACGAATGGAGTTTTCGCGGACCGCGTTTCGAACGCAGCCATCCGCGTGCGTCGCGTGCGGTCGTCCTGGCAAGGATGCGGGCGTTCAGCGCACCGATCCTCGCCGTGACGGTATCCGATGATGACCTGGGAACGCTGGCTGCTGCCCGCCGCACGCTGCACTATTATGCCGGTGCCGAACGAACCCTGGTTCATATATCGCCGGCCGATTGCGGGCGCGATGCCATTGGCCATTTCAACCTGTTCCACGACATGCACGCATCGGGCTTCTGGCTGGACACGATCCTCTGGCTGCGCGACGGCATCAATCCCTGGCCGAACCGGAGGGTGAATCTGGAGGTGCCGATCCAGTTCGATCCTTCTACCCCGCCATCGGCAAGGATCCTCGGCAAGCCCTATTACTAGCCCGCCGGAAAATTCCATCAGCCGTTCCGTCAGGATCGGGCCGGCCATCTGCACCGCCCGCGCCGCATCGGTGTCGATCCCGCGCTCGCCGAATCGATCGGAACCAGCGTTTTACGTCTCCATTGACGGCGTTGTGTCTGTTATGGTGACGGGCAGGGATGCGGCAGGCCGATGCGTTGCCATCCCGCGTCTTGCCATGGAGCCGGGGTTTGCATGCTTGATCTCGACTCCTACCTGCTCAGAGCCTTCCTGGCCGTCGCCGAGATCGGGACCGTCAGCGGGGCGGCTGCGACGCTCAACCGGACGCAGGCCGCCGTCAGCATGCAGCTTCGCAAGCTGGAAGAGCTCGTCGGCGTCCGGCTGTTTCTGCGCTCGTCGAAGGGGCTTTCGCTGACGGCACAGGGCCAGATCATGCTTCCCTATGCCCGCGAGATCGTCACGCTTGCCGACGAAGTGGGCAAAAGGCTGAGCGGCAAGACGATCCGCGACCGTGTAAGGCTCGGCGTCGTGGAGGATTTCGCGGCCGGTTACCTCATTGAAATCCTGCGCAATTTCCGCGATCAGAATCCCGATATCGAAATCGATATCATCATCGAACCGAACCGGCGGCTCGCTACGCTTTTCAACGATGGCCATCTGGATCTCACGGTCTGCGACATCAGTTGCCTTCCGCGCAAGCCGACCCTGGTCTGGACGGAATACATGATGTGGACTGTGCGGTCCGATTTCGTCGTCGATGCGGCAAAGCCGCTTCCGATCATCATGTTCGATGAGGGCTGTCCCTGGACGATCCCCGTGACCGGTGCATTGTCCCAGCGCAACATCGCGTGGAAAACCGCCTGCGTGGCCTCCACGCTTGTCGCCGTGGCGACGGCGGTGCGCGTCGGGATCGGGATTGCGCCGATGATCGTCAACACGCAGCCGGAGGGTTGCCGCACGCTGGACAAATCGTCTGATCTGCCCGGTCCTGTCCGCATTGAGATCGGCCTGTATAGCCAGCCGGAAATGGCCGAGGGCGCGCGCCATCTCGTCGAGTTCATCGCCCGCCATGCGGCCATGCTGCCGGCCTAAAGTCGGCCATTCCGACCGACCATTATCAGGTTTCCTTATATACACCCCCGAATTTTCGAGCTTCCAAGCGGGGTGGTCCCTGCCGATGATGCCGTCACAGAGCGATGCCGGGGAGGGCGCGTTCAGCGCCACATCCGCCGAGCAAGGCATGTCGCGCGATCATCGAAACGGGAGGATTACCATGACCATCACACGGAAACTGACATCTGTGCTTGCCGCCGCGATTGCGGCCGTCGGCGTTTTCGCGGGCTCCGCCTCGGCGGATGCATTGGAGGACATCAAGAGCGCGGGCACGATCGATGTCGGCATCTTCTCCGATTTCCCGCCCTTCTCCTCGGCCAGCGCCGACATGAGCATCAAGGGCTATGACGTCGACGTGGCGCAGAAGATCGCCGATGCGCTCGGCGTGAAGCTCAACCTGGTGGGGATCACCGGCCAGAACCGCATCGCCTATCTCAACGACGACCGCGTCGATCTCCTGATGAGCGTCGGCTATTCCAAGGAGCGCGCCGAAGCGATCGATTTCGCCGCTGCCTACGCGCCTTACTACATCGCCGTCATCGGCCCGGCCGAGCTGAAGGTCGCCGGCAAGGAAGACCTCGCCGACAAGACGATCGCCGTCAATCGTGGCACGCTGGAGGATACGTCGCTGACTGCCGCGGCCCCTGCCTCGGCCACCATCCAGCGCTTCGAAAACTACAATGCCGTGATCCAGGCCTTCATTTCCGGCCAGACGCAGCTGATGGTCGTCGGCAACGATGTCGGCGCGCAGGTGCTGGCCCGCCAGGACCAGCTGAAGCCCGAGCAGAAGTTCCAGCTTCTCACCTCGCCGTCGCACATCGCCGTGCGCAAGGGTGAGGACGGGCTGAAGAAGGCGGTCGACGAGGCCATCGCCAAGATGGTGAGCGACGGCACGCTCGATGCCAGCTCGAAGGAATGGCTGAAGACGCCGCTCAACCCTGAGAACCTCAAGGACTGAGCGATCTTCGCACGCATCGGGTTTAAGAGGTCATCATGAAATATGCTCTCGATTTCACCTGGCTCTGGGGCAGTCTGGGAGCCTTGGCCTCGGGTGCGGCAGTCACCCTGTTCCTGATCGCCTGCACCACCGTCTTCGGTATGATCATCAGCATCCTCGGCGCGGCGGCGCGCCGGGGGCGCTCTCTCTGGCTGCGCAAGCTGGTCGGCGCCTATGTCGAGATCATCCGCAACACGCCCTTTCTCGTGCAGCTCTTTTTCATCTTCTTCGGGTTGCCGAGCATCGGCGTACGGCTGGATCCGATGGTGGCCGCGATCCTCGCCATGACGCTCAACATGGCCGCCTATACGATCGAGGTGGTCGGCGCCGGTCTCGACGCCGTGCCGAGAGGCCAGCGGGAGGCGGCGACGGCACTCGGCATGCGGCCGCGGCTCGCGTTTATCAAGGTCGTCCTGCCCCAGGCGCTCGCCATCATCTATCCCGCGCTGACCAGCCAGATCATCATCATGATGCTGGAATCGGCCGTCGTGTCGCAGATATCGGTGCGTGAACTCGCCCAGGAGGCCGATCTGCTCCAGGCGCGGACGTTCCGCTCCTTCGAAACCTATCTGGTCGTCACCTTCATCTATCTCGGCCTGTCTGCGGCGGTGCGCCGCGGCATGATCCTGTTCGGGCGCCGCACGCTGGGAGCCGCCGTAAAATGATCGAATTCACCTTCTGGGATATCCTGCGGAACCTGCTGTTTGCGACGCGCTGGACGGTTCTCCTGTCCACGGCCGCCTTTGCCGGTGGCGCCATCGTGGGTATCGCCGTCCTCTTTGCGCGGATTTCGCCGGCAAAGTGGGCAAGGCGCTTCGGTTCCGGCTATATCGCGCTCTTTCAGGGCACGCCGCTGCTCATGCAGCTCTTCCTGATGTTCTTCGGCCTGCCGATGCTCGGGCTGCGCATCGAGCCCTGGACCGCCGCCGTCTGCGGCCTGACCTTCTATGCCAGCGCCTATCTGGCCGAAATCTGGCGCGCCGGTGTCGAGGCGCTGCCGCGCGGGCAATCGGAAGCCGCTTCGAGCCTCGGCCTGCACCGCCTGCAGGAATTGCGTCTCGTGATCCTGCCGCAAGCATTCCGCATCACGCGGGCGCCGGTCGTCGGCTTTCTCGTGCAGCTGATCAAGAGCACGGCGCTCGCCTCCATCCTCGGGTTTGAGGAGCTTTTGAAGACGGCGAACGCCATCAACAATGCCACCTTCGAGCCATTCAAGGTCTATGGCCTTGTTGCGATTATCTTTTTCCTGCTGTGCTATCCGCTGACGCAATATGCGCGGATGCTCGAGGGAAAGGCCGTCTTCCGCTGAGACGGTTAAGGCAGACGGATAGGGAGAGGAAATACATATGGCCAACCAAGCCCAGGCGCAAAAACTGGCAGTCTCCACCACGGATGTCGCGGTCGAGATATCCAATATGAACAAGTGGTACGGCGACTTCCACGTTCTGCGCGACATCAATCTGAAGGTCATGAAGGGCGAGCGCATCGTCATCGCCGGCCCCTCGGGCTCTGGCAAGTCGACGATGATCCGTTGCATCAACCGGCTGGAGGAGCACCAGAAGGGCTCGATCGTCGTCGACGGCATCGAGCTCACCAACGACCTGAAGAAGATCGACGAAGTGCGCCGCGAAGTCGGCATGGTGTTCCAGCACTTCAATCTCTTCCCGCATCTGACGATTCTGGAAAACTGCACGCTGGCACCGATCTGGGTGCGCAAGATGCCGAAGAAGGACGCCGAGGAAGTGGCGATGCACTATCTGAAGCGCGTCAAGATTCCGGAACAGGCCAACAAGTATCCCGGCCAGCTTTCGGGTGGCCAGCAGCAGCGCGTGGCGATCGCCCGCTCGCTCTGCATGAAGCCGAAGATCATGCTGTTCGAC
>NZ_JBLZPH010000022.1:67367-68260 GCF_049199205.1 Shinella sp. M31
GCGATCGCCCGCTCGCTCTGCATGAAGCCGAAGATCATGCTGTTCGACGAGCCGACCTCGGCGCTTGATCCGGAAATGGTCAAGGAAGTGCTCGACACGATGGTGTCGCTGGCCGAGGAAGGCATGACCATGCTGTGCGTGACGCACGAAATGGGTTTTGCCCGCCAGGTGGCCAACCGGGTGATCTTCATGGACCAGGGCCAGATCGTCGAACAGAACTCGCCGGCCGAATTCTTCGACAACCCGCAGCACGAGCGCACCAAACTCTTCCTCAGCCAGATCCTGCACTGAGAAGCGCAGACGACGAGACCGAACCCCTTTTCCTCACATGCTTTGCGTCCTCCCGGGCGTCGAGAGGCGCTAGAATGATTGCAGACACCCGGCTCACGACAGGCGAATACCTCGTCCGTCTCCTGGAATCCTACGGCGTGGAGCTGATCTTCGGCATTCCCGGCGTGCACACGGTGGAACTCTATCGCGGCCTGCCCGCCACGAAGATCCGCCACGTGACGCCGCGCCACGAGCAGGGTGCGGGCTTTATGGCCGACGGTTATGCGCGCGTGACCGGCAAGCCGGGTGTCTGCTTCATCGTCACCGGTCCCGGCATGACCAACATCGCCACCGCCATGGGCCAGGCCTATGCGGATTCCGTGCCGATGCTGGTCATCTCGGCGGTGAATGCGCGCGACCAGCTGGCGATGGGCCAGGGCCGGCTGCATGAACTTCCCTCGCAGCGCAATCTGGTGGCGGGCGTTGCCGCCTTCAGCCACACGCTGCTCGATCCCGCCCAGCTTCCCGAGGTGATGGCGCGCGCCTTCACCGTGTTCAACTCGGCGCGTCCGCGCCCGGTCCATATCGAAATCCCGCTCGACGTCATCGTCGCGGAGGCGGGA
>NZ_JBLZPH010000022.1:68329-115003 GCF_049199205.1 Shinella sp. M31
GGCCAATGCGGCCGCCGAGATCACGGCGATTGCCGAAAAGCTCGATGCGCCCGTCTTCATGACGATCAACGGTCGCGGCATCCTGAAACCCGGCCATGCGCTGACGCTGACGGGCAATCTCAGCATGGAGCCGCTGCTGGCGGAACTTGCGGCCAGCGATGCCATCCTCGCCATCGGCACGGAGTTCGGGGAGACGGAAATGTATCCCGAGCCGAAGCCGCTCACCTTCGGCGGTCCGCTCATCCGCATCGACATCGACCCGGCGCAGATCGTCACGGGCCTGCGCGCCGACATGCCGATCGCCGCCGATGCGAAACTGGCCGCCACGGCGCTCAATGCCGCGCTCGGCGAAGCACGAAAGGCCGGTGACGGCGCTTTCCGCTCCAAGGCGGTTCGCGAGAAGGTCGATGCCGGCCTCTGGCCAGCCTGCCGCACGCATCGGCGGCTCATGGAGATCATCAGCAAGACCTTGCCGGATGCCACGGTGGCAGGCGACCAGACGGAACCGGTCTATGCCGTCAACCAGTTCTATCAGGCGCCGCAGGTTCGCTCCTTCTTCAACTCGTCGACCGGCTACGGCACGCTGGGCTACGGCCTGCCGGCGGCCTTCGGCGCCAAGCTCGGCGCGCCCCATCGTCCGTCCGTCTGCCTGATCGGCGATGGCGGGTTGCAATTCTCGGTGCAGGAGCTTGCCAGCGCTGTCGAGGCGGGTATCGCCACCGCCGTGGTGATCTGGAACAACACGAGCTACGGCGAGATCAAGGCGTTCATGGCGGAGCGCGACATCCCGCAGATCGGCGTCGATATCTTCACGCCCGACTTCGTGGGGCTTGCCAAGGCACTCGGCTGCGAAGCGTCCCGGCCGGGGTCGATTGCCGAACTCGAGGCCGAACTGGCGGCATCGGTCACCCGCACGGTGCCAACCGTCATCGAAATCATTGCGGGGTCGGGAATGGCCGACGCTTTGGAGAGATAGGGAAATGCCGGGCCGCCTATAACCGGGACGGCGTGGTCTTACTACCGAAATCCCTTATTCGGCCGGCGTTTTGGCGACAGCCTCCACGCTCACGGCAGAAGGTCCTTCCTGTGAGGTGAAGAGCGCCATGCTCAGGATCGAGCCGAAAATGACGATGAAGGTCGCGAGCAGGCACAGGCCGATGAGGTTCGTTCGCATGAATTAGTCTCTTGTGAAAGGAGCGTTCCATAACGGTCAGATGTCATGGACATAATCGTGACGCGATAATCAATAAATCGCCCGTTTGTTCCCCATCCGTCTCCTATGGTGCTGGTATTGCCTTAGGCGTAACTTGCTTTCCGTGAGGATGGAACATTGCCTCCACATGGGGTGTTCTTCGAACCATGCGGACTTGACCGCGTCAAAGAGGAGATATCCATGTTTACCAAATTCACCACAATTGCCGCCGCTGCCACCCTGATCGGTTTTTCTGCTTTCGCCCAGACCAGCAGCGGCGACACCGCAGGTACGACCAACGCCGGCGACCAGGCGCAGATGCAGATGGACGATGCCACCGCCAACGTCTTCTACAGCGACATGAAGGCCCGCACGCTGCGTCCTGAAACCGAATGGTCGAAGAACTGGGCCGGTCTGAGCGACGAGCAGCGCGCCAAGATGAAGTCGGACTGCTCGACGAACGGTGCCACGGCACGCAGCGAAGGCGACACCCGCGTCTGCGAATGGGCCGGCAATAACTAATTGGCATCACGAAACGATGAAAAAGCCCCGCTTGTGCGGGGCTTTTTTATGGGCTGAAAATCGCTGCAAGTGTTTCTGGCTGGCACGTGATCGAAGGGATTGTCGCGGTGACGATGTGGTTGGTCGCCTTCCAAGCTTCTGGTCATTGCGGATTCCTGTCGCACGGGGGCTTGCTACCGGCCTGCGGGAGTGGTTCGAATACTGGCCGCTCTTTTTGCAAAGGGTCGGGATTTCATTTTGGGAGAAGCCCGCACCAAGGCGGGCGAAAAGGGAGTTGAGACGATGCGAAAGATTCTGATCCTCGGCACGGCGCTCGGCCTGCTCATGGGCACCGCCGCGCGGGCGGACGACATTACCTTTGCCGTTGCCGGTCCGCTGACCGGCCCGCTCGCGACGATCGGCGACCAGTTCAAGCAGGGCGCGCAGGCCGCCGCCGACGCCATCAATGCCAAGGGCGGCGTGATGGGCAAGCAGATCAAGCTGCAGTTCGAAGACGACCAGTGCGATCCCAAGCAGGCCGTTTCGGTGGCGAACCGCATTGCGGCTGCCGGCATCAAGTTCGTCGATGGCCACGCCTGCTCGGGTTCGAGCATCCCGGCTTCGGCCGTCTATGCCGAAAACGGCACGCTGATGATGAGCCCGGCGTCGTCGAACCCAGTCATGACGGACGATGCCGCGGCCAAGGGCTGGACGAACATCATGCGCCTCTACACGCGCGACGACGCGCAGGGCGCCTTCATCGGCCCTTGGATCGCCAAGCAATATGCCGGCAAGAACGTCGCCGTGCTGCATGACAAGACGGCCTATGGCCAGGGCGTCGCGGATGCGGTGCGCGCGACGATGAACGCCAATGGCCTCAAGGAAGTGCTGGCGGAAGGCATCAATGCCGGCGAGAAGGATTACAACGCCCTCGTCACCAAGCTGAAGGATGCCAAGGTCGACGTCGTCTATTTCGGCGGTTACCATCCGGAGGCCGGCCTTATCCTGCGCCAGGCGGCCGAGCAGGCTTACAAGTTCCAGCTGATCATGCCGGATTCCATCGCCTCGCCGGAATTCTGGCAGGTGGCCGGCCCGGCCGGCGAAGGCACGCTGTTCGTCTTCCCGTCCGACCCGCAGGCCAAGCCTGAGGCGAAGGAAGCCGTCGCGAAGATCCAGGCCGGCGGTTTCAAGCCGGAAGGCTTCACGCTGTTCTCCTACGCCGTCATCCAGGCCTTCGCCCAGGGCATCGAGCGTGCCGGCTCGGATGATCCGACCGAAGTCGCCAAGGCGCTGAAAGACGGCAAGTCGATCGACACCGTCGTCGGAACGGTCACTTTCGACGAGAAGGGCGACCTGAAGGACGCGAGCTACGACATCAACCGCTGGAGCAACGGCAACTACGCGCCGATCGCGCAGTAAGCCTTTCTGGCCCGACGATAACGGAAGGGCCCGGCCACGTGCCGGGCCTTTTCACGCCGAGAGGATGACGGCTTCGACCCGACGGCTTTCGGCGGTATGGCCGGGGCATTGCACGGGGTCGGTGGCCGAGCCGGGATGCACCATCATGAGGCTATCCGCCGGGGTGGCCTCGAGCAGGCGCGGTAGCCAGCGGGCCACTTGACCGGCATCGTCGAGGCGCAGGAAGCCGGAGAAATCGTGGTTCGTCGCCCAGCCGGCCTTGCGAAAGGTTCGCGCCGCCCGGGCCGCGAGCGCGGCGATCAGCAGAACCTTCGGACCGCCCGCGCGAACATTCAGCGTGAGGCGGGAGAGCGTTGCAGGCAGCGGGACGCGAATCCAGGTTTCCGTGCTATGCGGTAGTGCTGCGGCGCTGGCATCGAGACCGGGCAGGCAGTGGCAGTGCTGGTGTCCGTCATAGTAATCGGGCAGAAAGCCGAAGACGGTCTGGAATGCTTCCGTCTGCCGTTGGAATTCATGCCTGATGTCTTCAGGCACACCACCGGAAAGGCAGGCGCGGAGCAGGCGGCCGATGCCGCGATGGGCACCTTTCTCCGAGAAATCGTGCGTGACATTGAGGTGAAGCCCCACCTGCGCGCCGTGATTGCGCAAGAGGCGGAGCCGCTCGATGTCTGCGGGCGTAATTCCTCCGTCGATCATCACCGACGTGCCGTCCAGCCGGCGGCGCTCGATCAGGTCCAGAATGACCCGATCGTGCTCCCGCCCCAGGCCGAAATCGTCGGCGATCCGCATTGTGTCCTCACTCCGCCGATATGTAGACGACCGCCAGTTCGAAATCGATCCGCTTGGGATAACGGAACCCTGAACGATGTACCGTCAGAATCTTCGATTCCGCCTTGAGGCCGTTTTCTGCGGCCCAGGCGATTGTTTCGTTCATGCAGGCCGTCTTGACTTTGCCCGGCAAGGCCAGGGAGCAGAGTACGACGCCGGCTTCGCTTTTCCAGCTTGCGCGCGGCGGATAATAGCCGGGCAGCCGGTCGGGCAGTGCCGGCAGTGCCTCGATCTCTTCCGGTGACAGCAGGGCAATATTGGCGGCATCGTTACCCGAGGCGATCCATGCCAGCGGCTGGGTGTGTTCGCCCTTCCAGGTCTCGATGATCGCCTGTGCGCTTTCTTCCCAGGGCGTATATTGCTCAGTGTTGCCCTTCACGCTCGCCACGACGCCGAAAACGATGCCGCCGATGATCATGAGCGGCCAGATGAAGCGGAAGGCGGCGACGATCTTGGTGCCGTTCGTTTCCAGCAGCGGCGCCTCGGCATTGCGTACGAGATAGAGCGTGAAGGCAAAGCCGATCGGGATTGCCCAGGGCGTGGAAAGAACCGCGAGGCCGATGACTGCGAAGCCGAGCGTGGTAAGCCACGGTCCGATGGCAACGAACGACAGCATGCTGTTGCCTGCCGGGCGCTTCAACAATTTACCGAAACGCCGCAGCGGCGAGCCGCCGACAAGGAAGAGCACGGCAACGATCAGCGGCACCGGCCAATAGAAGAAGGGAGAGACCGCGAATTTTGCAATGTAGTAGATCGCCTCCTTCAACCCGTCGCCATTGCCTTGTTCGCTTGCATAAGCCACGGCTTCCCGGTGTTGGAGCAGCCAATGGAGATGCGGCAAGAGGGTCAGCACGAAGGCGGTGAGAGCAATCCAGGGAACGGCGGTGAACCAGAGATGCCGTCGTGCGGATGTGAAGGTGCTCGCGAAAAGCGGTATGAGCAGCACGACGGAATAATATTTGCTGAGGATCGATATGGCGGCGAGGGCGCCAAAGAGCAGGGCAAAGAGGTTTCTGCGGCCACCTTCCGACGTCGTCACGCGCACGAACGCCCACGCCGTCCATGGCCAGGTGGCGAGGCAGATGGAGTTCATGTTGAGCTTGTTGCTCAGTGTCAGATAGGGCAGCGCCAGGACGCACAGGGCAAGCGCTATCGCGATGTGCCGCTCTTCGAATTTCAATGCGCGCGCGAGAGCCCGGATGCCGAACAGCGCCACCGCAAGATTGACCGCAGAGAGCAGATAGAAGGATGCCACGCTCTGCGGCGCAACCATGAACCACAGCTTCGCCATCCAGGGCAGGAACTGCGGGTGCTTGCTGGATCCGAGAAGCCAGTGCTGCGACCAGGCATAGACCTCGGCCATATCGCCGTAGCCGTCGAGCACGGTTTTTGCGGCGATGGTCATCAGCCACCACACCAGGGTATGGATCAGAATGAAGGGCGTCGTCCTGGTGAAGAATGCGTCTTTGCCTGTCGTCATGGAGAAGCCCGATTGCCCGTCGCCTTGTCACCGGCGATCTCTGGATTTGCAGTAAGTGTGATGTCTTGTGCCAAGAGGTAGGCGGGACGGCGTTTCGCTTCGAGGACGGTTTTTCCGATATATTCCCCAAGCAGTCCGAGGAAGATCATCTGGATGCCGCCGAAGAAGGCAACGAGCGCAAGCACCGAGGAAATGCCGATGCCGCTCGACATGAAGAACAGGCGCTCGATGACGATGTAGAGGCCGTAAAGCGCACTGAGACCGGCAATGACGAGGCCAGCCACGCCCATCAGCCGCAGCGGGGCGGTGGTGAAGCTGGTCATCGCATCGAACGAGAGAGCCACGAGGCGCCAGGCGTTGAAGCTGGAAACGCCGTGCTGGCGCGGTGGCGGCGTCATGGGCACGCCGCGCTGCTGGAAACCGACCCAGCCGTAAAGCCCTTTCATGAAGCGTTCGCTTTCCGGCAGCTGGCGCAAAGCATTGGCGAAGCGCCGGCTGATCAGCCGGAAGTCGCCGGCATTCTGCGTGATGTCGAAGCGGGTACCGCGGTTGATGATCCAGTAGAAGCCGCCGGTCAGCGCGGATTTGAGCCAGCCCTCGGAAGCGCGGCGGTCCTCCTTGTAGGCATAAACGCTGTCGGTGCCTTCCGCCCGCCAGATGCGCACGAGATCGAGGACCAGTTCCGGCGGATGCTGAAGGTCGGCGTCCATCATCACGATCGCATCGACATCCGCTGCCGCTTCGATGCCGGCGGAGAGAGCGGCTTCCTTGCCGAAATTGCGGGAGAACTGCAGCAGGCGCACGGACCTGCCCTGGAAGTCGGTTCGGGCGAGCAGGTCGAAGCTGCCATCGCGGCTGCCGTCGTCGATGAAGACATAGGAGGTCGTCACACCGTGCTCGTCCGAAAGGCGGCCGGCGATGAGGTTCAGCCTCTCCACGAGGGCCGTCAGGTTTTCCGCCTCGTTATAGATCGGGACGACGATCGCGATGGTGCTCATTCGCTTCCCTTCAGGAAGATCAACATGGACGAGACGGCGAAATTGAACACCGAGACGATGACGATGACGACGGCAAGGGCGATGGGAACCGAAACGCCGGCAAGAACGAAAGCGTGCAGCAGAAGGGCGCGCAGAGCATAGACCACGATGGCCAGCAGCAGGAAACGGATGTAGCGCCGCCGCCAGCCCGACTTGCTGCCGGGAAAGGTGATCTTCTCATGATAGGCGAAGACGACCGAGGCGCTGACGGCCATGGAGAGCGCGAGCGCCACGCTGGGCGAGATACCCAGAAAGGAAATCAGGAGCAGCGTCGCGACATAATCGATCGCCGCCCCGATGAGCGAGCCGCCCCCGAAGGTGAGAAAGCGCTTTGCCAGCGATATGTAGGGCGTGAGTGCTGCCATCGTCTGCGAAAAGGCACCGTCGCGTGCGCGATCGGCCAATGAATGGCTTCTTACAGCATTCGGGGTGGATTGCCATGGCCTCCTGTGGACGGCGGCGCGTTCGGCGTGTCGGATGCGTTTCGGTAACCATATCTTCAAGAGATCGTCGCACTGTCCTGCCCAGGAGATCGGGTATGGCGAAGAAGACGACGAGACGGAAGAAGACGACGGGTGCGAAGCGGGCGTCGCCCGCGGCGCGGCATGGCGGCATGGCGCATTGGTATGTGCTGGGTGCGGCGGTGATCGGCGGCATCGTCTATATGGATTATCGCGGACCGGGACCGGAGCCTGCGGCGACCGGCATTCGCACGGCCTCCATCGAGCGCGCGGAAAAGAAGGTTGAGCGCGAGATGGTGCAGGCCAAGCCGAAGCAGCGGCCCTCACAGCTCGAGGAGCTGGCGGTGCCGGCTGCGGAAAAGCTGCCGGCCTTCTCCGGAAAATGGTTCATCTGCACGACGCAGACCGATTATTGCGTGCTCGACGGCAGCACGATCCTCTATGCCGGCCGTAGGGTGCGGCTTGCCGATATCGACGCGCCTTCCATTGCGGAGGCGAAATGCGATGCGGAGCGCTCACGCGGCGGCGATGCGAAGCTGCGCTTGCGGGAAATCCTGAGCGAGGGCGATGTCTCGCTCGTCGCGGCCAAGGGCGAGGGACGGCATTTCGTGATGCGCGGCGGCCGGTCGATCGGCCAGCGGCTCGTTCAGGAGGGCTTTGCCCGGTCGTGGACGGGACGGCATCAATCCTGGTGCGGCTGACATTCTTTCTTGCGAACGCTGTGTCTTTCCGGCACAAGCCATGCGCAAGCCTGCGTCGCTATGGTTTCCGTTACCGGGATGGTGCCGGCTGAAAAAGGACAATGATATGTCGAACGACCTCGAGCGCTACAGCGATCCCGACAATGCGACGGTCGCGCTTTTCCTCCTCGAAAACGATGCGGACGAACTGACGGATATTCTGGTGGCTGCACTGGATGAAGCCTTCCGCATTCTCGATGACCAGGCGTCGCCCGCCACTTTCCACTGATTGTCGGCCACCGATCGCCAAGACGAAAGAGGGCCCTTGAGGCCCCTCTCGCTTTTTAAGGTTGCCGCTCAGCCGGCGGCCACGACCTGGCGCTGCGTGCCGAGACCCGCAATGGAGACTTCCATGCGGTCGCCGGGCTTCAGGTAACGCGGCGGCTTCATACCCATGCCGACGCCGGGCGGCGTGCCCGTCGTGATGACGTCGCCGGGCTCCAGGATCATGAACTGCGAAATGTAGTGCACGAGGAACGGCACCTTGAACACCATGGTGCTCGACGAACCGTTCTGCACCAGCTCACCGTTGACGCTCAGCGTCATCGCAAGATCGGATGTATCCACTTCGTCTTCCGTCACCAGCCAGGGGCCGATCGGGCCGAAGGTCGGGCAGCCCTTGCCCTTGGTCCACTGGCCGCCACGCTCGATCTGGTAGGCGCGCTCGGAAATATCGTTGCAGACGCAGTAGCCGGCCACGTAGTTCAGCGCATCGTCTTCCGAGACATAGGAAGCGCGCTCGCCGATGACGACCGCAAGCTCGACTTCCCAGTCGGTCTTTTCCGAGCCGCGCGGGATGAGGATCGTGTCGTCCGGGCCGCCGATGCAGGAGGGGGCCTTGTTGAACAGCACGGGCTCGGCCGGCACCGCCATGCCGCTTTCGGCGGCGTGGTCGGCATAGTTCAGGCCGACGGCGATGAAATTGCCGACGCGGCCGACACAGGCACCGTAGCGGCTGCCTTCCGGCGCAAGCGGCAGGCTTGTCGGATCAAGTGCGCGCAGGCGCTCCCGGCCGGTGCGGCTTAGCACATCGCCGGAAATATCAGCCACGACGCCCGAGAGGTCGCGGATTTTGCCATCCGCGTCGATCAATCCGGGCTTTTCCGCGCCCGCCGCGCCAAAGCGCACCAGTTTCATGCTGTCCTCCATTCAAATGCCGGCCTTCTTGGCCGGTGTGACCGATTTCGGTTGCGGGCACCATCTATCCGGTTTTACATGGAGTCAACGATTTTCGAAAATCCACTCAATTTTATAAGTGAGGCAACATGGAGCAGAAGCGCACGAGTGGCCGCACGCTGGCAGGCGATGCCTATGATGCGATCCGTCAGGCGATCGGCGAGGGGGCCTTCAAGCCGGGCGACCGGTTACGCTTTGCCGACCTCCAAGCTCTCTGCAATATGAGCGTGACCCCAGTGCGTGAAGCATTGGCGCGATTGACGGCGGAAGGGTTCACGGTGCTGGACGACCATCGCGGCTACAGCGTCGCGCCCCTGTCGCTGAACGAACTGCGCGATGTCACGGCGACGCGCCAGCTCTGCGAGGGCGAGGCGCTCAGGCTGTCGGTGCTGAAGGGCGATGCAGACTGGGAGGCAAGGTTGATTGCCGCGCACCACCTGATGGCGCGCATCCCGCAGGTACGGGACGATCTTCCCTCGGCCATGCGCGAGGATTGGGAGGCGCGGCATGGGACCTTCCATGCGGCGCTGGTCTCGGCCTGCGGCTCGCCGAGCCTGCTGGAGATCTGTGAGAAGCTGTTTTCGCGGGCGGACCGCTACCGGCGCCTGTCCGTCAGCCTTGATGGCGGGGCGCGGGATGTCGCCGGCGAACACCGCCGGCTGATGGAGCTTGCGCTGGGGCGCGATGCGGAAGGGGCGGCACGGGCCCTTCGCGAGCACTACGGCCAGACGGCCGCAGCGCTCGAAGGGTTCTTTTCAGTCTAGTTTCCTGTTTTACGCAACTCCGGACGCAAAACCGCTTCGCACTTTTGCTGGAATTGCTCCAGCTTACTTTGTGGCCACGACGGCCGGGGTGCCGATGGCCGAGCCGCCGCCGATGGCGACGTTCAGAGAGACATAGTCGCGGGCGAGCTGGCGGATCGCCGAAGCGAGCGACAGGCGGGCCGTTGCGACGTTGCGCTCGGCATCGAGCACGTCGAGAATGGTGCTGGCGCCGCCGCGATAGCTTTCGCGGGCGAGGTTCAGCGTCTGCTCGTAGGAATTCACGACCTTGCGCAGGGCGGCGACCGTCTGGCCGTCGCGGATCAGCGCGGTCTGGGCGTTTTCCACTTCCTCGACAGCATTCAGCACCGTCGACTTCCAGGTCAGGTACTGCTGCTCGGCTTCCGAGCGGGCGATCTTGACCTGCGCCTTGAGCGCGCCGCCGTTGAAGATCGGCAGCGAGAGCGACGGGCCGAAGGACCAGCTGGAAAGGCTGCCGGCCACCGGATTGAAGTTGCGCGATGCGCCGATCGAGCCGCCGAGCTCGATGCTCGGATAGAGATCGGCTTCCGCAACGCCGATCGATGCCGTCGCGGCCTGCAGGCGGCGTTCGGCTGCGCGGATGTCTGGACGGTTGCGGATCAGGTCAGCCGGAACGCCGGTGCGGGTGGCGTAACGCGGCATCGGCTGCGACGAGCCCTTGATCAGGCTGGACGTGATCGTGGCGGCGGGAACGCCGAGCAGGGTCGCGATGTGGTTGGCCGACTGGTGGAAGCCGGTTTCCAGCGCCGGGAGGTCGGCGAGCGTCTGGTTGACGAGGCCTTCGGTCTGCAGCACGTCGAGACTGGAGGCGGCGCCTGCTTCCTTGATCTCGTTGGTCAGCTTCAGGCTTTCGCGACGCGACTGAAGGTTCTTGCGCGAGAGCGCCAAGGCTTCCTGATAGTAGCGCGCATTGACGTAGCTCGACACGAGGTCCGAGAGATAGGCGAGGCGCGCCACATTGACGTCGTCATAGGCAGCGTCGAGCGAAGCGTTGGCGGCTTCCTTCTGGCGGCGGTACTGGCCGAAGAAATCGAGCAGCCAGGAAGCGCTGAGGCCAGCATTGATGGATTTTGATTCGGAATGATCGCTGTCGGTGGTGCGGCGCAGATAGCTGCCGTCCCGACCACTTACGGTACCATCGGCCGATGCGCCGAGGCTCGGCAGGGCGCCGGCACCGGCGACGATGACGTTCGCCTCGGCCGCGTCGATGCGCTGCAGCGCCTGCAGAACCGTCAGGTTTTCGTTCATGCCCTGATGGACGAGCGCGTTGAGGCGCTTGTCGCGGAAGGATTCCCACCACGGATTGAGCGTTACATTGTCGGCGCTCGCGGATTTGCTCTCCGAGAATTTGGCCGGGAGTGCCGTTTCAGGCTTCTGGTAGTCGGGTCCGACAACGCAGCCTGAAAGGAGGAGCATGCTCAGGGGGAAAAGCGTCCTGGTGAAATTCATGATCATATCCTGCCGGCCTTACGCCACACTTAACGGAACATATTTGCGATTCACTCTTTATTCATGTTTGGACCGCAGATCGAGTCCCTGACAAAAAAAGAATGGTCCCACAGCGTTTTTTCCCCGCTTCCGTGAACGGGTGTGTCCGTCGCGCAACTGGAGCATTTGCCTGGAGTAGTGAAGTCTGCTCGCTGCACGAAAGCGGCTGTTTCATGCTGCGCTGCAAGGTTGCGTCACGGTATTTCCCAGGGATGCCCCTCTTCGCGACATATTTTCCTGAAAAATGCTGCGAGAGCGAACATTATTTTGCGATTCGAATTGTCACACAAATCCGGCAGCAATTTATTCCAAAATTCTACGGATTCCATTGACATCGGGAGGAGATCCTATTATGTGTTGCAGCATCGCATGAGGGCCGCATGCGTTTTGTTTCGGTCCATCCCTGACGCGTCATTTTCCAGCGTCAGCGCCAGCCAGAGGGAGTGTGACATGTTCCATATCAACTACATCGCCTCCGCGTGTGTGGCGTGCTCCTGTCGTGAAACGATTACCGGGAAAACGTCGACGCTCCGTCGAATGTAATCTGAAATTCCCTCTTCGATTTTAGCGCAAATGAAAATTGGCTGTGCCTCGGGGTGCGGCAGGAGTTGTTATGCAAAAGCAGGTTATCGAAATCGGCGGAGAAGCTCTGGGCGTTGTCGTTCCCGATCAGGATCGGCTGAAGTTCATGGCTGTCAAATATTCCGTATGGGATCTGGATTCCCAGCGTTTTTCCTCGGCAGACGAGGTGCGCGCGGCGATCCGGCGTCTTCTCAACGATCCGTCCGCCGCCCAGCGGGCGATGAACCCGGCCAATGTAGCGGCCTAAGCCCGAATTCTGATGAACCGGCACCGTTTCGTGCTGGTTGACGACGGGCCTTGCTTTGCGCAGGGCCCGTTTCTTTTTGTGAACAATCCATTCACCGGACGCCGGCTGGCGCGGGATGCGGATTTTTGGTTGGGTATCTCTCGAAAGGAGGTGCCCCATGCAGAGCGGCATCCATCACATCACGGGGATTACCCGGAAAATCCAGGCGAACGTCGATTTCTACGCGGGCTTCCTGGGCCTGAAACTCGTCAAGCGCACGGCCGGCTTCGAAGACGCCGATCAGCTCCACCTTTTCTATGGCGACGCGGCCGCCAGCCCCGGTTCACTGGTCACCTTTCTGGCCTGGGAGGATGGTTCTCCCGGCCGGGTGGGTCTTGGCCAGCCCGCCGAGATCGCCTTCGCCATCCGGCCGGAAGCGATCGGCTTCTGGCTGACGCGTGCCTTGACGAAGAACATCGCCATGAGCGGTCCCGCGCAGGAGTTCGGCGAGCCCGTGCTCCGGCTGAAAGACCCCGATGGCATCATCGTCAAGCTGGTCGGTGAGGCGGGCGTGAAAGGCCCGGCGCCGCATGTCACGAAGGAGATCACGGCCGCGGATGCCATCCAACGCATCCGCGGTGCGACGATCTTCTCGGAGAAGCCGGCGGAGACGGCAGCATTCATCGGCAGCTATTTCGGTTTCCGTGCGGTCGCCGCGGCGAACAGCATCACGCGGCTGGCCGGTGAGGCCGGGGATATACTCGATATCCGCAATGCCAGCGGTTTCTGGACGTCGGCGCCCGGCACGGGGACGATCGACCATATCGCGCTGCGTGCGCCGGATCGGGAGGCCGTCGAGGCCGTTGCCGAAAGGCTGGCGGCGGAGGATGCGGGCGACATGAACATGCACGACCGCACTTACTTCTACTCGCTCTATGTTCGCGAACCCGGTGGCTCGCTTGTCGAATATGCGACCGACGGCCCCGGCATGACGATCGATGAAACCCCGGAGACGCTGGGCACCACGCTCTTCGTCCCAAAACATTTCGGCGCAGATCCGGCGGATGTCCGGGCGCGCCTTCCGCAGTTTTCCTTGCCAGGAGAAGAAAGAATGACCGAACGAGACCTGCCTTTCATTCACCGGGTACATCGCCCGGAAACCCCTGATGGCACCGCGATCGTGCTGTTGCATGGCACGGGCGGCAACGAGACAAGCCTCCTGCCGTTTGGCGCGCGATTGGCGCCGAATGCTGTGTTGCTCAGCCCGCGCGGCCGCAGCGCGGATGAAGGCTACCCGCGTTTCTTCCGCCGAATCACCGCGACGACCTTCGATCAGAAGGACATTGTCGGCGAGGCGGAGGCTTTTGCGGCCTTCATGGACGGGGCAAATGCCGCTTACGGGCTCGACCCGGCAAAAACGTTGTTCGTCGGCTATTCCAACGGCGCGAACATGATCGGCGCCGTCATGCTGCTGCATCCCGGCATCATCCGCAATGCGGTGCTGCTGCGCGGCATGAATGTCCTTGAAAACGCGCCGGTCGCCGATCTTTCCGGCGCCAACGTGCTGATGGTCTCGGGCCAGTCGGACCCCTACGGCCGATTTGCCGGGGAACTCGAGGCGCTGCTCAAGGCATCGGGTGCGACGGTCGAAAGCAAAATGCTGGCTGCCGGCCATGATATCGGCACGGCCGACCTCGAACTGGCCAGGGCCTACAAGGAGCGCATCATCGGCTGAAGCGGGCGACGGCAAAAAAAGGGGGCGCACCCAAGGTGCGCCCCCTTTTGTGTCGCTGGATTATCGCGTGTAGTGCGCCACGAAGGCCGCGAAGCCGGAAACGAAATCGCGCAGCTTCTTGTCCGTCGCGTCATCGACGATCTTGCCATCCGCGATGACCGAGCTGGCGCGCGAAACCATCAGCTTGGCGCCGAACCACGGCACCGTGCCGAGCGTGCGCATGATCGGCAGCCAGGCCTCCTGCGAGAGCAGCGTGCCGAAATTGCCGGGCGAGGCGCCGGTGATGGCGAAGGGTTTGTTGCCGAAGACGCGGGCGATATCGGAGGAGGGGCGGCTCATCCAGTCGATGGCGTTCTTGAAGACGCCGGGAATGCCGTTGTTGTATTCCGGCGTGAAGAGAATGACACCATCGGCATCGGCGACGAGATCCTTCAGGCGCGTCACGGAATCCGGGATGCCTTCCGCAGTTTCGACGTCGCCGTCATAAAGCGGAATGCCGTGGATCGAGCCCTCGACGAATTCGACGCCTTCGGGCGCCATGGTCAGTGCGGCATGCAGGAGCGCGGTGTTGAAGGAGCCCTTGCGCAGGCTGCCCGAGATGAGGACCAGTTTCGTCATGTCGTTTCTCCGTTTTCAGACATCAAAAACCCCGGCGGAAGGTTTGTCACGCCGGGGTTTTGGCTAGGGGGTTAAACGAGCGGCTTCAGCCTGGCCTCGATCTGCGCGCGGCGCGGCTCCAGGAAGGGCGGCAGCGACAGGCTTTCGCCGAGCGTCTCCATCGGTTCGTCCACGGCAAAGCCGGGGCCGTCGGTGGCGATCTCGAACAGGATGCCGTTCGGCTCGCGGAAATAGAGCGAGCGGAAGTAGAAGCGCTCGACCTCGCCGCTGGAAGGCAGGCGGAAGCCGCGCAGGCGCTCCGTCCACTCATGCAACGCCTCGACATCGGGAGCGCGGAAGGCGACATGGTGCACGGCGCCTGCACCCTGGTGGGCGGCCGGCAGGTTTGGCTCGACGGCGACATGCAGCTCGGCTGCCGGGCCGCCATCACCCATCGAGAAGACATGCACGTCGCCTTCGCCATCCGGGTTCGGATAGGTCGAGGTCTGCGTCATGTTCATCACATGGACGAGCACCGTTTCCGTGTTGCGGATGTCGGGTACGCTGAGCGTGATCGGGCCGAGGCCCTTGATCTGGTGCTCGCCAGGGACCGAGCTCTTTTCCCAGGGGTTGGAGGGTGCGCCGGCATTGTCGACCGTCAGGCGGAAGCGCTGGCCTTCGTCGTCCTCGAAGTCGAGCGTGGCGCGGCCGCCGATCTCTCTTATGTCGCCGACCTTGACCTTCTCCTCGGCAAAACGGGCCTTCCACCATTCGAGCGTGGCAAGCGTGGCGACGCGCAGGCCCGTGCGGGAAACGCTGTGCGTGCCGCGCCGCTCATGGCCGACCGGCCAGTCGAAGAAAGTGAGGTCGGAGCCGGGCGAGGCAAGTCCATCGGCATAAAAGAGATGGTAGGCGCTGGTATCGTCCTGGTTCACGGTCTTCTTGACGAGGCGCAGGCCGAGGGTCTGGGTATAAAAGCGCAGATTCTCCGCCGCATTCGCGGTGATCGCGGTCAGATGGTGGATGCCGGTAAGCTGAAGGGTCATGGCAAACTCCTCCCCGGAAGCGTCCGGGATGTTCGTGCGGTCCCGCCGTCGGGGCCGTCTGTTGAAGCGAATATCGCCCCTTGCCCGCGCTGCCGGAAGACCGGGGGTGGCGAACGGATTGTTCACTTTTCTTGAACGATCGGCACTTCTCGCCAGGGATCGTATGCGCACCGTGCTGTTCAGTCGTCTCGGCAACAGCGTTTTACACGCCTGTTCTGTTCCCACCGGCGTTCATTCGAATTTTATCGATTCATAAACCAGCATGCACTTACGCTGCCCGCCTGCGAAATGATTTCGTCCCTGTTTCGCCGCGCCGCCGGCATGTCCCGCAATTTCTGAGTCATTGCCGGTGCGTTCCGCGCCCTTCAGGAGACGTTTCATGCTGCCCAAGACTGCGACTGCCCGAAACATGTTCGCCATTGTGGCGGCCGGTGTCGCCACGACCGTGGCGACGGCGGGCGTTCTGCTCTGGCTCTCTTACCATGCGGTGCAGGAGCGCTCGGTTTCCGAGATGGTCAATGCGGCACAGGCGAGCGCCGGCAAGGTGGAGACGACCTTCGCCGGGGTGAAGGCGCTGAGCTGGAACATGCGCTCCGTGCTCTTTGCAATGAAAAAGGATGAGGTGCCGAGCCGCGAGACGTTCAACGCGATGATGGATCGGCTGCTGACGGAAAACCCGATCGCTGTCGGCGTCTATACCGCTTGGGAGCCGAACGCCTTCGACGGCAAGGACGCCGACTATAGCGGCAAGCCCGGCCATGATGCGAGCGGCCGCTACATTCCCTACACGATCCGGGCGAATGGCGGCACGACGATCGAGGCGCTGGTCGATTACGACAAGCCGGGTCCGGGCGATTATTATCAGGTGCCGAAGAGCACCGGCAAGGATTACCTCGCCGAGCCCTATCAGTATAATGTCGGCGGAAAGGACACGATGATGACGTCCTTCGTGGTGCCGCTGCTGTTCGACGGCACCTTCAAGGGCATGACCGGGACCGACATTGCGCTCGATGCGCTCGCAGCCGATATCGCCAAGCTGAAGCCGCTCGGCGAAGGCTATGTCGCGCTCTTGAGCGCTGGCGGCAGCGTCATCAGCCATCCGGACAAGGCGGCACTCGGCAAGCCGCTGAAGGATTCCGGTCTCGATGCGGCGGCCTGGCAGCAGCTGATCGACAATCCGGGCAAGGCGTTCGAGCTGACGGACGCTGGCGGGGTCGCCTCCATGGCGGTTGCCGTACCGGTCAATATCAATCCCGGCTCTGTCTGGTTCGCCGTCGTCTCTGTGCCGAAATCCGTTCTGTTTGCCAGCCTTTCGACGCTTGCCGTCACGTCGATCATCGTCATCGCAGTCGCGACCGGCCTGATGATCGTCGTCGGCTGGCTGCTCGCCACGCGGTTCCGCAAGCGCCTCGCCACCGTCATCTCCGCCACCAGTGAAATCGCTCGTGGCCGCACGGATGTCGATCTCTCCGAATCCGAGCGTCAGGACGAAATCGGCGAAATGGCCCGGTCTTTGGCCGTGCTGCGCGATGCGACGCTGGCCAAGATCCGTCTTGAGGGTGAGGCGGAGCAAAACCGCGCGCTCTCGGAAGACGAACGCCGCCAGCGGGCCGAAGAGACGGCTGAGCGCGAACGCCAGACGCGCCACGCCGTCGAGGCGCTGGCCGATGGTCTGCAGCGGCTGGCCGATGGCGACATGACCCACCGCATCGACAGCGCCTTTGCCGGTTCGCTCGACGAGGTGCGTCAGGATTTCAATGCGTCCGTCGAGAAGCTGCAGGCCGCACTCCGTTCGGTCGGCGGCAATGCCAACGCCATTCAGGCGGGCTCGGCGGAAATCCGCTCGGCCTCGGACGATCTCGCCAAACGCACCGAGCAGCAGGCGGCGTCCGTCGAAGAGACGGCGGCGGCTCTGGAAGAAATCACCACCTCGCTCAAGGATGCCACCAAGCGGGCGGAAGACGCCGGCCGGCTGGTCGAGCGCACCCGTATGGGCGCCGAAAAGTCGGGCGAGGTCGTGCGCCGCGCCGTCACGGCGATGAGCGGTATTGAGACGTCCTCGCGTGAAATCTCCAACATCATCGGCGTGATCGACGAGATCGCCTTCCAGACAAACCTGCTGGCGCTGAATGCCGGCGTCGAAGCAGCGCGCGCGGGCGAAGCCGGCAAGGGCTTTGCAGTCGTGGCGCAGGAAGTGCGTGAACTCGCCCAGCGTTCGGCCAATGCCGCCAAGGAGATCAAGGCGCTCATCACCAAGTCGGGCGAGCAGGTCAATCTCGGCGTGACGCTGGTGGGCGAAACCGGCTCGGCGCTGACGGAAATCGTCGATCAGGTGCAGGAAATCGACCAGAACGTCGCCGCCATCGTGCGCTCGGCCCGCGAACAGTCGACGGGCCTGCACGAGATCAGCGCTGCGGTGAACGCGATCGACCAGGGCACGCAGAAGAACGCCGCCATGGTCGAGGAGCAGACGGCGGCAAGCCATGCGCTCGCGACCGAGGCCTCGGCGCTCAACACGCTGCTGGCGCAGTTCCGTCTCGGAACCGGCGCCACCGCGTCGCGTCCCGTTGCGGCTTCGGCGGCCGAGCATCGTCCGGCCGCCTCCGGTGCGCGGGCGCTCGGCAACAAGCTGACCCGCGCCTTCGGCGGCGGTCAGGCCGCGACCGCCAGCGCGGCGGCGGCACAGGACTGGGAAGAATTCTGAGATTTCCCCTGGGGCTGAGGGGAAGGGCGGTCCGGTGACGGGCCGCCTTTTTGTTTTGCGGGAGAGCCGCGCAAATTTTGTGCTTTGCCCAGGAATTGCACAGGTTGTGACGATTGCTTTTCGGGCTAACTGATTTAGAAATTTCTTTAGTAATATGAAATCATTTTTTGAATCGGAATTTTATTCGATTGGCACGCTTCCTGCTTACTTCTCGACAGGTCCAGAGGGGACCGAAGAGAAGCGTCCAACGAATGATGCTCCGATAAAGCCGCCGGGCTGCCCGCAGAAACCAGCAAGGTTTCGAGGCAGCCGGCGGCTTTGTTGTTTCGCCACGGTGTCGTCTTCCAACCACTACCGTATGCTAGGCTGCTGAAAAATATGATTTATTATATTTTCCTGTCGCCGCGCCTTGCCGGTTGGCTTTTCTCATGAACTTCGCCACACTCGGACACGGCTGGCGCAACGCTTGATGGTGCTGGGCTTGCCAGTCTGATCTTCGCGATATAATGAGGACCCATATTAAATGGGGTTTCTGCAAAGCTGGAGACGACGATGACCCGATCAGGCAGAATGATGCTGGCGGCCCTTTTGCTGTCTGCCACCGCCTTGCCGGCCTGGGCCGATGGCATGGCGCGGCCGGTGCGCATCGCGCCGGTGCATTTCGAGGAACGCGAGCAATCGGTCACCATCACGGGTGAGGTCGTCGCACGGGTGGAAACCGATCTCTCCTTCCGCGTCGGCGGCCGCATCATCGGCTGGTTCGTCGATGTCGGCAGCACGGTGAAGGAAGGCCAGGTCCTTGCCCGGCTCGACCCCGAGGAGCAGAAGGCGGATGTCGAGGCGGCGGAAGCCGGAGTGCGCGCGGCAGACGCCCAGCTCAAGCTCGCCCGCGCCAATTTCGACCGCCAGAAATCCCTCCTGAATGACGGCATTAGCACACGGCGGGATTTCGACGACGCCGAAACGGCCCTGCGCACCGCCGAGAGCGCCCGAGAATCGGCGATCGCACAGCGCGACACCGCCAAAGATGTGCTCTCTTATACGGAGCTGCGGGCGCCGACGGACGGCATCGTCACTGCACGTCTTGCCGAGACCGGGCAAGTGGCGCAGGCGGCGCAGACCATGTTCACCATCGCCGATACCGGCCCGCGCGACGCCGTCTTCGACGTCTATGAATCGCTGTTCTTCGCCCAGCCGGCCAAGGACGGCGTGATCGTCACCCTGCTCAGCGATGACAAGGTGCGCACGACGGGCCACGTGCGCGAGGTCTCGCCGACCATCGACACGCAGACCGGCACGGTGCGTGTGAAGATCGCCATGGACCATACGCCGCCGGAAATGACGCTTGGCGCGTCGGTCGTCGGTGTCGGGGCGCTTGCGCCGCGCCGCGTGGCCGTCGTGCCGTGGCAGGCGCTGTCGGGCATCGATGGGAAACCGGCGCTGTGGGTGGTCGACAAGGCGAAGAACACGGTCAGCCTTCGCCCCGTCCAGGTGCTGTCCTTCGAAACCGGCTCGGCGCTGGTTCTCGACGGTGTCGAGGAGGGCGAGACCTATGTCGCCGACGGCACCAAGCTTTTGCGCCCCGGCCAGACCGTGACTACCCTCGAAGGAGCCGCCCAATGAGGACGCCCGTTCCGCTCGCCTTTGCGCTCGCCGCCGCTCTGGCGCTCTCCGCTTGCAAGAAGGAAGAAGAGGCCGCCGCGCCGCCGCGGCCCGTGCTCTCCGTTGTCGTGACGCCGACCGCACTGCCCGGCACGCGCTTTGCCGGCACGGTGCAGGCGAAGGTTCAGGCGGCGCTCGGCTCGCGCGTCGCCGGCCGGCTCGTGTCGCGTTCCGTGCATGTCGGCGATCTCGTGACGAAGGGCGATGTGCTCGCCGTGCTCGATGCGACCGCCTATGAACTCGCCGTCCGCTCGGCACGCGCGGAGCTTTCCAGCGCGGAGGCCACACTTGCGAGCGCCGTCGCCAGCGAGGAGCGGCAAAAGACGCTGCTGCAATCCAACGCCGCCGCCAAAGCAGCCGTTGAAAGCGCTGAGCAATCGCGGGAGGCGGCCGATGCCGGGCTCATCCGGGCGCGTACCGCCCTGGTGAAGGCGGAGGAGCAGCTCTCCTATACGCGCATCGAGGCCGAATTCGACGGCGTGGTCGTCGCAACGGGCGCCGAGGTCGGCCAGACCGTTTCGCCGGGCGAGGCCATCGTCACGGTCGCCCGTCCGGAAGAGCGCGATGCCGTCGTCGATATTCCCGAAACGGCGGAAACGATCGCGATGGGAAGCCGCTTCACGGTGTCGCTGCAGATCAACCCCGATATCACCGTCAAGGGCAAGGTGCGCGAGGTCGCGCCGTCGGCGGATGCCGTCACGCGCACGCGCCGGGTGAAGATCGCCCTGGAAAATCCGCCAGATACGGTGCGGCTCGGCACGACGATCACGGCGGAACTGGAAGGACCGAACCTGACCGCGATCATGGTGCCGGAGACATCCGTGTTGGAAAAGGACGGCAAGGCGCATGTCTGGCTGGTCGATGCGGCCAAGGGCGAGGTGCATCTCGCCGCCATCGAGACGGGCGCCGTCGCCGGCCGCTATGTGGCGGTGGCCAAGGGGCTGAAGGATGGCGACCGCGTCGTCACCGCCGGGGTGCACAGCCTCGAAGAAGGCCAGAAAGTGAAGATCGAAGACGAGGCAAGCCTATGAAGACGTTCAACCTTTCCGACTGGGCGCTCGAACACGCATCGCTTGTCTGGTACTTCATGATCGTCTTCGCGCTGCTCGGCTTTTTCACCTACCAGAATCTCGGCCGCGAAGAGGATCCGTCCTTCGTCATCAAGACGATGACGATCAGCGCCGCCTGGCCCGGCGCCTCGGTGGAAGAGACGACGCGGCAGGTGACCGAGCGCATCGAACGCAAGCTGGAGGAGCTGGAATCGCTCGATTTCAGCCGCAGCGTCACGACGGCGGGTCAGACACTGGTCTTCGTCAACCTGAAGCCGACGACGCGCGCCCGCGACGTGCCCGGCACCTGGCTGACGGTGCGCAACATGATCAACGACATCCGGGGTCAGTTCCCTTCAGGCGTCGTCGGTCCGGCTTTCAACGACCGCTTCGGCGATGTCTTCGGCAATATCTATGCCTTCACCGCCGACGGCCTGACGCCGCGCCAGCTGCGCGACTATGTCGAGGATGCCCGCACCCGCATCCTCACAGTGCCGAATGTCGGCAAGGTCGATCTGGTCGGTGCGCAGGACGAGGTGATCTATCTCGAATTCTCGACCCGTCAGCTTGCGGCGCTGGGCATCTCCACCCAGCAGGTCGTCTCGACCTTGCAGGCGCAGAATGCCATCGCGCCTTCCGGCGTGGTGCAGGCCGGCGGCGAGCGCGTCAGCGTGCGCGTCGGCGGACAGTTCTCCTCCGAAGCGAGCCTGCGCGACGTCAATCTGCGGGTCAACAACCGCTTCTTCCGCCTGAGCGACATCGCCACCATCACCCGCGGTTATGAGGACCCGCCGTCCAGTCTCTTCCGCTTCAACGGCGAGCCGGCGATCGGTCTTGCCATCGGCATGAAGCAGGGCGCCAACCTGCTCGAATTCGGCGCGAAGGTGGAGAAGGAGATCGAAATCCTCTCGCATGACCTGCCCGTCGGCGTCGATGTGCACCTCGTTTCCGATCAGCCGAAGGTCGTCGAGGAGGCGGTGTCGGGCTTCACGCAGGCGCTGTTCGAGGCGGTCGCCATCGTTCTCATCGTCAGCTTCGTCAGCCTCGGCATCCGCGCCGGCCTCGTCGTGGCGCTGTCGATCCCGCTGACGCTCGCGATCACCTTCGTCTTCATGTATTACGACGGCATATCGCTGCAGCGCGTCTCGCTTGGGGCCCTGATCATCGCGCTCGGCCTGCTCGTCGACGACGCCATGATCGCCGTCGAGATGATGGTGGCGCGGCTGGAGGCGGGCGACACGCTGCGCAAGGCGGCGACCTATGTCTATACCTCCACCGCCTTCCCGATGCTGACCGGCACGCTGGTGACGGTGGCGGGCTTCATTCCGATCGGCCTCAACAGCAGCGCGGCCGGTGAGTTCACCTTCAGCCTTTTCGTCGTCATCGCGATCTCGCTCGTCGTCTCCTGGGTGGTGGCGGTCATCTTCACGCCGCTGCTCGGCGTCACGATCCTGCCGAAGAGCATGAAGAGCCATCATGAGCAGAAGGGCTGGTTCGGCCGCACCTTCGCGCGCATCCTCGATGCCTGCATGCGCTGGAAGTGGACGACGATCGTCGCGACGGTGCTCATCTTCGTCGTCTCGGTCTTCGGTATGCGCTTCGTGCCGGAGCAGTTCTTCCCGTCCTCGGACCGTCCTGAGCTCGTCATCGACTGGGCGCTGCCGCAGAATGCCTCGATTGCCGAGACCAATGCGCAGATCGCCAAGTTCGAAGAGGAGAAGCTGAAGGGCAATCCGGATATCGAGCGCTGGTCGTCCTATGTCGGGGAAGGGGCCGTGCGCTTCCTGCTCTCCTTCGACGTGCAGCCGCCATCGCCGGCCTTCGGCCAGACGGTCATCGTCAGCAAGGACCTGGAGGCGCGTGATCGCCTGCGGGCCGACCTTCAGGACTATCTGCGCAAGACCTTCGTCGGCACCGACGCCCTGGTCAAGCTGCTCGATATCGGCCCGCCGGTGGGACGGCCGATCCAGTATCGCATCAGCGGCCCGGATATCCAGGAGGTGCGCAGCCAGGCGCTGGCCTTCGGCGAACTCCTCGGCAGGAACAACCGCCTTGGCGACATCGTCTATGACTGGAACGAGCCGGCGCGCGTCGTGAAGGTCGATGTTCTCCAGGACAAGGCCCGCCAGCTCGGTGTGACCTCGCAGGATATCGCCTCGGCGCTGAACGGCGTCACAGGCGGCACCACCGTCACCCAGATCCGCGATGACGTCTATCTGATCGACGTCATCGGCCGGGCGCGGGCGGTGGAGCGCGAATCCATCGAGACCCTACGCCAGCTCCAGCTGCCGACGGCAAACGGCACCTCGGTACCGCTCGCCGCCGTGGCGAATTTCCGCTACGAAATGGAGCAGCCCGTCGTCTGGCGCCGCTCGCGCCAGCCCACCATTACCGTCAAGGCGAGCATCACGGGCGGCGTACAGCCGGCGACGATCGTCTCGCAGATGGACAAGGATGTCGCGAGCTTCCGCGACACGCTGCCCTCCGGCTACCAGATCACGGTCGGCGGTTCGGTGGAAGAAAGCGCCAACAGCCAGGCGCCGATCGTTGCGGTCGTGCCGCTGATGCTGTTTGCCATGGCCACCATCCTGATGCTGCAATTGCAGAGCTTCTCGCGGCTGTTCCTCGTCTTCGCAGTGGCGCCGCTGGCATTGATCGGAGTGGTCATAGCACTGCTCGGCAGCGGCGCGCCGCTCGGCTTCGTGGCGATCCTTGGGGTGTTGGCGCTGATCGGTATTCTCATCCGCAACTCGGTCATCCTTGTGGTTCAGATCGAGGACCTGCGTCGGGAGGGCATGCATGCCTGGAATGCCGTGCGCGAGGCGACGGAGCACCGCATGCGGCCGATCATGCTGACGGCGGCGGCGGCGAGCCTGGCGCTCATCCCCATTTCGCGCGAAGTGTTCTGGGGGCCGATGGCCTATGCCATGATGGGCGGCATCATCGTCGGCACGGTGTTGACGCTGCTCTTCCTGCCGGCGCTCTATATTGCCTGGTTCCGCATCAAGCCGGAAGAACGGCAGGAGCCCGTAGCTGAGTCGGTGCCGGCCGAAGCCTCATAACGCTCTCTCAATTTCGCCCACATCCCTCGACAGGGTCGGGCAAGGCACGGTTCCGAAAAGGGGCCGTGCCTTGAGCACTGCCGATTCCTCTTGATAAGCCTGCCGCCAGCTTGCTGGTCTTTGCTGTCGGTGAGGAGCGGTTGCGTTCTTTTTGTCGCACCCCCCGTTAAAAAGCCGGTGGAAAAAGTTGATTTTGAACACAAACAGGCAAGGCCGCTTTTCAGGCCGTAACGAATGTGCAAGGGATTTGCTCCATGGTGTCGGCGGGGGCCGTGTGGGTGTGCGTGATTGGGACAAGGTTTGGTCATGGGACTTGACGAAACGTCTGAACTGCATGTCTATGCCGATCCGTCGTGGCGAGCGGCCGGCTCTTGCCTCGTGTCTATGAAGGCGCGGTCAACAGGAAATGCAGTGTGATGATCGGAATTGAAGACGTGAATGGGCCGCGCAGGGCGTTGAGCGTATTTACGCGCATTCTTGCGGCCGGTACGGTGTTGACGCTGGCCGGTTGCGTGGTCCCGAATGACGGACCGCTGACCCAGGAAGTGCTTTCCGCCGGCGCGGGCGGCAAGACCTACGAAATTCCCCAGACCAAACTCATCTTCGACGTCGTCGATATCGACCAGCGCGTCGCCAATGGTGTGAATGCCGGCGTTCGCCAGGGCCTGTCCAGCACCTTCGGCTTCGGCGGTGGCGGCAGCACGCCGGTCATCGGTGTTGGCGACCGTCTGGAAGTCACGATTTTCGAAGCAGGCCCCGATGGTCTCTTCTCGACTGTCGAGCGCAAGTCGACGACGATCCCGGTCGTCGTGCAGCCGGATGGCCATGGCCAGATTCCCTATGTCGGCTCCGTGCGCTTCGCCGGTATGACCATCGATTCGGCTCGCGCGACGATCGTCGATGCGCTGAAGGCGAAGGCTGTCGAGCCCGACGTCATCGTGGCGATGGCGGACAATGCCTCGCGCACCGTTTCTGTGCAGGGCGATGTGAACAAGTCGACGATCGTGCCGCTCGGCCTGAACGGCGTTCACCTCAGCGAGGTGATCGCCATGGCGGGCGGTGCCTCCAAGCAGCCTTACGACACCTATGTCAGCCTGAAGCGCGGCGGTCGCTCGCGCTCGGTTCTGCTGCAGACGGTCATCGACAATCCGAAGGAAGACATCTACGTCAAGCCGGACGACCAGATCTATGTCAGCTACGATCCGCAGACCTTCTCGGCGCTGGGACAGACGGAGAAGAGCGGCAAGATTCCGTTCAATGCTGCCAAACTCAGCCTCGTTGAGGCCGCAGCGCTTGCCGGCGGCGGCAATATCGCGACGGCCGATCCCAAGGGCTATTTCGTCTTCCGCTATGAAAACGAAAATGTCTATCGCAGCGTTGTCGGCGACGATCGCTTCCGCGATCTGATCGCGCGCGGCATGGCGCCGGATGGCGAGGGACGTTATCCGATCGTCTATCGCCTCGATCTCGGCGCGACGCAGAGCTACATCATTGCGCAGAATTTCCCCGTCCGGAACAAGGACGTGATCTATCTGTCGCGGCATGTCGCAACGGATCTGGCGAAGTTCCTGAGTATTCTTTCCAGCGGGTCCAGCGCGGCCTACAATATTCAACGCACTGCCAGGGCGCTCTGAAGGCGTTGCGCCTGCCGATCCGCAGTGTCGGAAACGCTGCGGATGGCTGACTGTAGGCGTCTGATCGATAGGGAGCTGGATGGTCGGTTGGGCACGCAAAACCTATGCGCTTCTTTCGCGCGGCCTCTGGCGGCAGCGGAACGATATTGCGCGGTTGCTCGACGCCGATATCGTCGCCTGGCCTTTCATTCTTCCCAGCAGGATCGATGGTTTCGTCGGTTGGGGGCGGCGGCCGTCGGGCATGCGCGCCGTGCAGCTTGCCAAGCGGTTCGGCAAGGAAATCCTTACGCTCGAGGATGGCTTTCTGCGCGGCTTTGCGCCGGGGCAGGCGGAGCCAAGCCATTCCTATGTCGTTGACCGGCAGGGCATCTATTTCGACGCCCGGCAACCAAACGATCTCGAAAGCCTGTTGATGCGGCCCCAGACCGATCAGGCGGCGCTCGATCGGGCCACCCGGCTGATGGCGCAGTTGCGGCAAGAACGACTCTCCAAGTACAACAACAGCCCGTTGATAAGCCCGGCCGCCGCCGGTGTGCCGCAGGGCCGCCCTTTCGTGCTTCTTGTCGATCAGGTCGCAGGCGACGCCTCCATTGCCGGCGCTGGTGCCGATGCAGCACGTTTTCAGCTCATGCTGGAGCATGCCGCCGCGTCCAATCCCGGCAAGACGCTTGTCGTGCGCACCCATCCAGCTGCCGGCGAAAAAAGCCTGCTGCGCCAAGCCGCGGCCGCGCTTGGTCTGGCAATCGTTGTGCCCGGGCGCATGAACCCCTGGCCTTTGCTGGAAGAGGCCGACACCGTCTATACGGTGTCGAGCCAACTCGGCTTCGAAGCGCTGATGGCCGGCCGGCCGGTTCATTGCTTTGGCTCCACCTATTATTCCGGCCGAGGCCTGACGGAGGATCATGGGGAGCTCAATGCGGCTAAGGGGCCAGCCTCCCTAGAACAGGTTTTTCACGCGGCCTTTCTCGATTACACGCGCTATCTGGACCTGCATGCAAGGCAGCTTTGTACTGCGGAATGCGCCATCGAGCAGGCAATGACCATACGCAACCAACGCTCCCGTTTGACCCGCAAGGTGTTTACGGTAGGGTTCTCGCCGTGGAAGCGCCGCGCCATGACGCCGTTCCTGAAGGGCATGGCAGGGGGGCCCGTTCATCTGCGTTCGATGGAGGCCGCCGTACCGGCTGCGCAGGCCGCGGGCGGCATCGTGGCCGTGTGGGGCAGTGACAGGCCCCTGCCCGATTCGGTTCCGGCGATCCGTCTTGAGGATGGCTTTATCCGCTCGAAGGGGCTCGGCGTGGCGCTGACGCTTCCCTCTTCCATCGCCATTGATGACGATCACGTCTACTATGACGCACGCGGTGCGAGTCGCCTCGAAACCCTGATCGCGGAGGGCGTATTCGACGAGCGCCTGCTGGCCCGCGCCCGCAGCCTCGTCCGTCTCCTCATCGAGCGTGGTGTCTCGAAGTATAATCTCGGCACGGTCGCCGACGAGCCAGTCGTGGCTGAAGGGCGGATGAAGGTTCTCGTTCCCGGTCAGGTGGAGAAGGATGCCTCCATCCGCTACGGTTCGCCGGAAGTGCGGTCCAATGCCGGGCTCGTCACGGCAGTGCGGCGGCTCTACCCTAATGCCTTCATCGTTTACAAGGCGCACCCGGATGTGGTCTCCGGCATGCGAGGCGGCGGAGAGGCGCCGCGCGATGCGGACCGAATCGCCACGCATGGCGACATCCTTCAGTGGATCGCCTGGGCTGATCGTGTCGAGACCATGACGTCATTGACCGGGTTCGAGGCGCTTTTGCGCGGCAAGGCTGTCGGCGTGCATGGGATGCCGTTCTATGCCGGATGGGGCCTTACCGAAGACCGCCTTGACCTCCCGCGCCGACAGCGCAGAGTCGATCTCGACAGGCTCGTCGCTGCGAGTCTCATCCTCTATCCGCTCTATGTGCATCCGGTGAGTGGCCTACCGTGCCGACCGGAGGATCTGATTGCGGAAGTTTCCGGTGGCGCCATGAAAAAGTCGGGTCCCTTGGCCATGCTTTTTTTAGGTGCAGCGCAGCAAATAAACCGAATAGGGGTATTGTTGCGCGACTCACGGTTGCGGTAGTATAGCAGCCATAAATGGGAATGCGGTGACGATCGGGTAATGGACATAGTTGCTCGTCCACATCGCATAGGGGATTTTCGGGGAAGGGCGGCTGATGCAATTGCTAAACAGGCAGGTTTATGCCATGACGGGTGCCTCCAGCACCATTCCGAGTTGAGCCAGCCTGTCATGACTGAGCAGCATGATAAAGATTTAAACGCCGGTCGATTTGAGTCCGATAGTGCCTCCTCAATTGGTTCGCGCCTGATTAATCTTTCGTTGCGTCGCAAACTTTCGAAGCGTTTCCCTTCGAAAAGCGCGCCGCGTGTGCTTTTGTTGCAGGGGCCGGTCGGCCCGTTCTTCCGGAAAGTGCAAAACCTTCTCAATCAAAACGGCTTTGAAGCCTGGCGCGTTTGCTTCAACGCCGGTGACCGGCTTTTTGCGCGTGGGAGCCAGAATCTACATTTTTCGGGCACCGCGGACGCTTGGCGCGAATGGTTCACGGAGATCGTTGGCGAACACGGTTTCGATTATGTCGTTCTTTTCGGCTGCGAGCGCGAAATCCACAAGATTGCGCGCGAGCAATGTGCTGTGCTGGGCGTTCCGGTTCTCTGTCTTGAAGAGGGCTATATTCGCCCCGGTTTCGTGACGATGGAACTGGGCGGTAACAACTGGCGCTCTCCAGTCATGGGCAAGCTGCCGGAAGAGGGTGATCCCGACTCTCTCGTGGAGCGGCCGAAGGGGATAAGCTACCCTTCTTCATTCGGTGCAATGGCAACCTATGCATATACCTATTTTGCCGTTCGCGGTGTGTTTTCCAAGTTGAGTGAGCGCAAGCTTTTCCATAAGCCTAAGCGCTCATTCGTCAGGGAGATGTTTTACTGGATCAAGAACTATTATCGCAAGTTTAGCAACCTTGGCCGCAATTATCGCAGCATGGAGCGCTTGCTTGAGCATCATGATAAGCGTTACTATCTGGTGCCGTTGCAGGTTCATGACGATGGCCAGCTTGGGGCTGCTGCGAGCGGTTGGAGCAATCAGAAGCTTATTCTGAAATCAATCGTCTCCTTCGCGCGCAATGCTCCGGCAGCATCGCAGCTCGTGTTCAAGATTCATCCTATGGAGCGGGGGCACAGTCAGGACAGTCAGTTCATTCGCCAAGTGAGCGTTCTTAACAATGTTGCGGACCGCGTTCATATCCTCGATGGCGGCTCACTGGGTCTTTTGACCCGACATTCTGCCGGTATGGTTACGATCAACAGCACATCCGGCCTGTCCGCTTTGCTGCACGGTGTTCCACTTGCTATCCTGGGCCAAGCTTTTTACCGGCATCCAACTCTCGCCTTTTGTGTAAAGAAAGGCATTGAGCTCGATCAGTTCTGGTCATCTGGTCATGTGGCTCCAGCGAACCTTCGTCGCGAGTATCTGAATTGGATCACACGGAAGTGTTTACAGCCTGGTGATTTTTACGCTTATGAGGGAATGGAAGTCGCTGCGAATTCGCTTTTGGCAAAGCTTCGCGAACTTGATGAAGTGTCAGGGTCTGTGAGTCAGCTGCGTTTGCAGGCCGATGTCGTTGACTACACACCCGAGCGCTTTCGGGCTGCTCAAAGAGCAAAAACTGATTCCTTTGTGATAAATAAAAGAATAGGCCATTAGGCCGATTTTGATCGCGCCGCAGTAGAGCGCAGAATTTCCTCATGGACCTGAATAGCTTCTTCAATATCATTGAAGAACGTCAGTTGGCCGTTGTGCATCACGCCGCCTATGTCGCAGAATGAGCGGAGCAAGCCGGCAGAGTGTGAAACGAGCAAGAGGGAGGCATTTTCTCGTCGCTGCTCGAAGACGTCTTTACATTTCTTTTTGAAAGTGGAATCGCCTACGGCGATTACCTCGTCGATCAGGTAATACTCGAACTCGATGGCCATGCAGATGCCGAACGCAAGGCGCGCCTTCATACCGGCGGAATAGGTCTTGACCGGCATATCCAGATAAGGCCCCAGTTCCGAGAACTCCGTGACGAAGTCGAGTACCTTGGTACGCGGCTTGCCGTAGATGTCAGCGATGAAACGAGTATTCTGGGTACCCGTGAGTTTGCCGTGAACGCCGCCATTGAAACCCAGCGGCCAAGAAATCCTACCCTCGCGGAGAATTCTTCCGGAGTCTGGCATTTCGCTACCGGAAATCATGTTCATCAGCGTTGATTTTCCCGCGCCATTCCTACCGAGGATTCCGATGTTGATCCCGGGAGGAAACGTGGCAGTAAAATCGTTGAGGATGATTTTTTTGCCACCGTCAGGGCGGGGATAGGCTTTGCAGACTTTATCGAAGATGATCATGAGTTGATAATCTTTCGGCGGAATATACGCTCCATAGTTAAGGCAATTGCTAGCATGCCAGTGGAAAGGCCAAGCAAGTACGCTTTGCTGAGCAAAGGATTGTAGTCAAGGTAGGTCGAAGTACGAAACCATTCAACGCAGTGTACGAACGGATTCCACCAGAGAATTGCCTGAAATCCCGGAGGCATTTGGGTCGGAAGAAAAAAAATCCCCGACATCAACATGAGAGGCATGTTGAGCATGTTCAGGAAGGTACTATAGCGTGGGAAAAGGCCGCTGATCATTGCGTTGAGAACCGCAAAGGCAAGCGCAAAATACAGAATGGCGAGCAGGCATTCCAAAAAGTCCGCAGGATAGACGATGACCGCACGATCCATGGTAAACGAAAGTCCTCCCATGAACAGCCAGCAGATAATCAGCCACAGCGTCGCTTCCGTAAGAAAAGCAGCAAAGATAGTGTCTAATGGACGCACCAGGGGATACGTCAGCATCGGCTGGTTGCTAATGATTGCCCGTTCCGCTTTGCGCGCGATGCCGCGAGTCATTCGAAAACCGAAAACGCCGGTTAGAACGAAGAGAAGCGCACTGTCCCCAAACGGAATTCTTGCATCTGTCGATGTATGTAACAGAATGAAGATAGCGATATAGGCAATGGGTTCGAGTAGCATCCATACGACGCCCATGCGACTTTCACCGAAGCGTGTTACTGCACTTCTCACGACAAGCGCCGCTACAACCCGCGCATTTTCGTTGAGGGCATAAGCAAAACTCTTTTCGGTCGCTACCTTCATTATACTGCTCGTGTTCGGGGCGCCGTTAGATCGCATGATCCTTGACGGAGCGGAAGACGAAGTAGCCGATGAGCCAAAAGCCGAACGAAGCCAAGAGAACGATACCCGTATTCAGGACACTGAACGGATAAAGAGCAACTTCCGGTTCGCGCGGTGGGACATATACCGCGAAATACCGTTCCTGCTTCTGCGCCTCCTGCATGGACGTTTCCAATGCGGCCAGCGATGCCGTGTAGGCTTTCACCGCAAATTCTTGCTCGACTCCGAGTTCGGAGAAACGGCTGATCATCTGCGGAAGAGCGTTCGATGTATCGACGCCGGCGCGTGTCGTCTTGCTGTCGGTCTGCTGTTCTACGTCTCCGGTGATGCGCTTCTTCTGCTCGATCAACTGCGCCTCGAGCGCGCTGATATTGCGTTCAATTACCCGTGCCGACGGCGCATCGCTGCTGACGGAATCGACGAGGGCCTTGTAGCGTGTGCGAAGATTTACCAGCTCCTGTTCGAGCGAGCTTATGATCGATGCTTCCATCGTAGCAACCGCAGCCGGATCGACAGCCTGTTCCGTGATCTGCAGTTCGGTCATCTGCTTGCGAAGGTTACGCAGACGCTCTTCGGAGCGCGCTACTTGCTGATTGGCAGTCTCGATAACCTGCCGCCGCGACTTGTCTGACAGCGTGTTAACCAAATGTTCGGAAACCGACAGGATGGACTCAGCAATTTTTTTGGCGTCGCTTGGTGAAAACGCGAAGACACGTATCGTCACGTTACCTGTAGTGGTGTTGAAGCTGACGTTAATCATATCACGCCAATAATCGCGGAACTCGTCCAGCGAACGCGTGCTATTCTCCCGATAGAGGAAATCGATCGTCGGGCGGGAATACACTGTCCGAATATCTACACCGGTCTGCTCTTTTATATCGGGCAATATCTGAGCAGAATGGATGTAATCCGCGACAATGTAGGAATCACCGGATTGACCACCGCCGCCGACGAGGGCAGGTAGTCCAAAAGCACTCAGAGACGGCTGATTGGAGCCTCGAACGGCAAATTGCGTTTCGACGACGTATTGCGGGCTGGCGATGAAGGCGAAGTAGAGCGCGGTCAGGATAGTAGGAAGAGCCACGGCAAGGCCGAAGGATATTAGCGTCCATGGGAGCTGACGCTTTCGTTTCGGCATTTCAGGCAGCGTCAGAATTGTCTTGACGATATCGGTCGGTTTGCGTGCGCGCGTGCCAAGCTCTTCTTCGTCATCCGCGAGAGCAACCGCGGGGCGCTTCGCTGGAGGCGCCTTTTTCAGAGCCACGACTTTCTTGTCGTCGGCGCGCTGTTGGGCGCGCTGCTTGGCGATATCAAGCAGGCTGCTGACTCCGGTGGCGACGTTGGGCTGGGCTTCCGCCTGCTCGGGCGTCTTTTCTTCTTTCACGTCGGACCACTCTTTCCTAGGAAAACTTGTTAGTCGCCTAAATGCTTGTCTTCGGCAGATTATTCGAAATAACCTTTACAGACAACAAAAATGCCGTGGGCTATCCCACAGATCGGCCGTTCAACGACGATTTTCCGCACTTCTATCCCGTGAAGACGGTGCTTTCTCGTTACGCAATCGGGTTATTTTATGACCCGCCGGCATCCCTGCGCCAACCGGCACCGGACGCGATGAAATTCGGGTTGGCGAAATCGGCGTCGTGGGGCTGGTTGCGTTTGCCGTAGGCGAGCGGGGCGCCGTCGAGGGCGCGGGTTTCGCCTCCCGCGGCGCGCAGCACGGCGTCACCTGCGGCGGTATCCCATTCCATGGTGCGGCTGAAGCGAGGATAGACGTCGGCGAGGCCTTCGGCGACGAGGCAGAATTTCAGCGAGGAGCCGATCGCCGTGCAGGCATTGATGCCGTGGTCGTCGAGGAAGCGGGCGGTTTCGGGCGTGTCGTGCGAGCGGCTCGCGACGGCGGTCAGCGCCTTGCCGCGGCCGCGACAGCCGATGCTCTGGCGGTTGGCAAGGGTGTGACCATCTGCCGCGGTGAAGCGTTCCGCGCGGCCATCGACCGCGACGAAGCCGGCGGCAAGGGCCGGGGCATAAACGATGCCGGCGATCGGCGCGCCCGATTCGATCAGGGCGATGTTGACGGTGAACTCGTTGCGGCCGGCGACGAACTCCTTGGTGCCGTCGAGTGGGTCGACGAGGAAGAACAGCCCGCCGGAAATGTCCGGCACCTTGCCGGCGGCGACTGCCTCTTCGGCAATGACCGGAATAGCAGGGAAATGCCGGGTGAGTGCATCGAGAATCACGCTCTCGGCCTCCTCATCCGCCTGGGTCACGGGAGAGCTGTCGGGCTTGAAATGCACATTAGGGCCGGCACGGTGAACCGCCATGATGGCGCGGCCGGCGGCGAGCGCGGCACTTTCCATCACGCGTTTCAGCTCTGTTGCCTTTGCCTGCATCGTTCCCGGCCTTTCTGCTTCTGGCTTAGCCGTGGTGTTGCCGGAAAGCAAACACTCCATGGGGAAACCGCGCGGGACTTTCGCCGCGGTCTTGCTGTTTGTGCTGCATATGCGAATGTGGCGCGACTGATGCGGGATTTCTCATGCGTTACTCTGCCCTTTCGATCCTGAAACAAGCCTTTGCCGGAAACCTCGGCTGGAAGCCCGCCTGGCGGGAGCCCGAGCCGAAGGCGCATTACGATGTCATTATTGTAGGAGGCGGCGGACATGGCCTTGCGACGGCCTATTATCTCGCCAAGGAATTCGGTATCCGCAATGTCGCGGTCATCGAGAAGGGTTATCTCGGCTCCGGCAATGTCGGCCGCAACACGACCATCGTGCGGTCGAATTACATGCTGCCGGGCAACGAGCCGTTCTACGAGTTCTCGCTGAAACTGTGGGAGGGCCTGGAGCAGGACCTCAACTATAATGTGATGCTGTCGCAGCGCGGCATCATCAGCCTCTTTCATAATGACGGCCAGCGCGATCATTATATCCGCCGCGGCAATGCCATGATGATGGAGGGGGTTGCGGCAGAGCTTCTCGACCGCGAGACGCTGAAGACCATGCTGCCCTTCCTCAATTTCGACCACGGGCGTTTCCCTATCATCGGAGGCCTGCTGCAGCGCCGGGCGGGAACGGCGCGGCACGATGCCGTCGCCTGGGGTTTTGCGCGCGGGGCCGACCGGCTCGGCGTGGATCTCATCCAGAATTGCGAAGTCACCGGCATTCGTCGCGAGAACGGTATCGTCACAGGCGTCGAGACGACGAAGGGCTTTATCTGCTGCAACAAGCTGGCACTGGCGGCGGCGGGCAACTCCTCACGCGTCGGCGAAATGGCGGGGCTGAAGCTGCCGCTGGAAAGCCATGTGCTGCAGGCCTTCGTGACGGAGGGTTTGAAGCCCTGCATCGATCACGTCATTACCTATGGCGCGGGGCATTTCTATATCTCGCAGTCGGACAAGGGGGGGCTGGTCTTCGGCGCGGAGATCGACGGTTATTCCTCCTATGCGCAGCGTGGCAACCTCGCGACGGCCGAGCATGTGATGGAGGAGGGAGTGACGATGATCCCCGGTCTTTCGCGTGTGCGCGTGCTGCGCAGCTGGGGCGGGGTCATGGACATGTCGATGGATGGCTCGCCGATCATCGACAGGACGTCCATCGAAAACCTCTATCTCAATTGCGGCTGGTGCTACGGCGGCTTCAAGGCAACGCCGGCCTCCGGCTTCTGCTTCGCGCATCTCCTGGCCAAGGGCGAGAGCCACCAAGTGGCGCGCGCGCTGCGGCTCGATCGTTTCGAGCGTGGCTTCCCCATTGACGAGGCGGGTGCCGGCACCCAGCCCAACCTGCATTGAGCTGAACCATGGCAAGCCTGATTTCCTGCCCGCATTGCGGCACGCGCCCCAAGGAAGAGTTTTTGATCCGCGGCGATGCCACACCCGTTCGCCCGGCGCCGATGGCGGCCGAGGAGGTGTGGCACGACTATGCGCACCTGCGCACCAATCCGCGCGGTCGCATCCGCGAACATTGGCAGCATGTCGCCGGCTGCCGGCGCTGGCTGGTGGTCGAGCGGGACAATTTTACGCATGATGTGTTCGGCGTCACCGATGCGGCCAGGGCCGGGGAGGGCGCGCAATGACTGCCTATCGCCTCGCCTCCGGCGGTCTTGTCGATCGCAGCCACGCCGTCCGTTTTACCTTTGACGGCACGAGCCTCACGGGCCATGCCGGTGATACATTGGCATCCGCGCTGCTTGCCAATGACACGCTGCTTGTCGGCCGCAGCTTCAAATATCATCGCCCTCGCGGCATCGTGACCGCCGGCCCTTCCGAGCCGAACGCGCTGGTGACGGTGGGCAGCGGCGCGCGGCGCGATCCGAACACCAGGGCGACGGTTGCCGAGCTCTATGACGGACTGGAGGCCCGCAGCCAGAACCGCTGGCCGAGCCTTGCCTATGATATCGGCGCCGTGAACAACCTGATGTCGCGGTTTCTTTCGGCGGGGTTCTACTACAAGACCTTCATGTGGCCGGCCGCCTTCTGGGAAAAGGTCTATGAGCCACTGATCCGCCGCGCTGCCGGGCTTGGCCGCACCGATCTGCCGCGCGATCCCGACAGCTACGAGAAGAGCTGGGCGCATTGTGACCTGCTCGTCGTCGGCTCTGGTCCGGCGGGCCTTTCCGCAGCACTCGTCGCCGCCCGTTCCGGCCTGCGCGTCGTTCTTGCCGAGCAGGATTTCGTTCTCGGCGGTGCGCTGCTTTCGGAGACGACGCCCATCGGCGGCGAGCCGTCTTATGTCTTCTCCCGCCGCGTGGTCGAGGAATTGCAAAACAATCCCAATGTCACGCTGCTGCCGCGCACCACGGTGTTCGGCTGGTACGACGACAATGTTTTCGGCGCGGTCGAGCGCGTGCAGAAGGATGTCGCCGTCGTCGATGCGGCAAAGCCCGTCGAGCGCATGTGGCGCATCGTGGCGAAACACGCGATCCTTGCGACCGGTGCCGAGGAGCGGCCGCTGGTGTTCGGTGGCAATGACCGGCCGGGCATTCTCACGGCAAGCGCAGCCAGCATCTATGCCAACCGGTTCGGCGTCGCGGCCGGGAAGTCCGTCACCGTCTTCACCAATGGCGCGTCCGGCTACCGCACGGCACGCGATCTGGCAGCGCAAGGCGTCGAGATCGCGGCGCTGATCGATAGCCGCGCGGTATCCGAGGACGTTGCACCTGCCGGCGTTCGCCTGCTGCGCGGCGGCGCGATCGTCGATACGAAGGGCCGCCACCGCGTGCGCGCCGTCGTCGCCGATCGCGGCGGCTTCGAGGAGCTGATCGCCTGTGACGCGGTCGCCATGTCGGGCGGCTGGAGCCCGGTCATCCATCTCGCCTGCCAGCGCGGCGGCAAGCCGGTCTGGTCGGAGGCGCTTCAAGCCTTCATGGCGCCGGATGTCGGCGCGGGGCTCGTCATGGCGGGGGCTGCGGCGGGGCACTATCGCCTCTCGGAATGTTTTGACGATGGCGCGCGCAAGGGCGCGGCCATTGTGGAGGCACTCGGCCGGCCGGTGGCCGGTATCGAGCGGCCCGCAGTCGGTGAGGAGGCTGTTCCATCCTTCACGGCCCTCTGGCATGTGCCGGGCGCGAAATCCAAGGCGTTCGTCGATTTCCAGAACGACGTGCACACCAAGGATTTGGGCCTTGCCGTGCGTGAGGGCTTCGGCCATGTCGAGCATGCAAAACGCTACACGACGGGCGGCATGGCGACGGACCAGGGCAAGCTCGGCAATATCAATGCTATCGGCATTCTTGCCGGCATGCGCGGGGTCAGCCCCGCAGAGGTGGGCACCACGACCTTCCGGCCGTTCTACACCCCGGTTTCCTTCGGGGCGATGGCCGGCGCGTCGATCGGCGAACACGCCATGCCCACCCGCCGCTCACCGCTGCATGGCTGGGCGGCGCGCAACGGCGCGGTCTTCATCGATGCGGGGCTGTGGTATCGCTCCTCCTGGTTCCCGAAGGGCGGTGAGAAGACCTGGCGCGAGAGCGTCGATCGCGAAGTGCGCAACGTGCGCGAAAACGCCGGGCTCTGCGATGTCTCGACGCTCGGTAAGATTGAGGTGTTCGGGCCCGATGCGGCCGAATTCCTCAACCGTCTCTATTGCAATCCCGTGCTGAAACTGCCCGTCGGCAAGGCCCGCTACGGCCTGATGCTGCGCGAGGACGGCATGGTCTATGACGACGGCACGGTGAGCCGGCTCGGCGACGAGCATTTCTTCGTCACCACCACGACGGCGATGGCCTCCGGCGTGCTCTCGCACATGGAATTCGCCGCGCAGGTGCTCTGGCCGGATTTGCGCGTGCGCTTCCTCTCCGTCTCCGACCAGTGGGCGCAGATGTCGATTGCCGGGCCGAAGGCGCGCACGATCCTGCAGGCCGTCGTCGAGGACGATATTTCCGCCGCAGCCTTCCCGTTCCTGGCGGCGCGCGAGGTTCGGCCGAAGGGCAATCTCAAGGCACGGCTGTTCCGCATCTCGTTTTCGGGTGAGCTTGCCTATGAGCTGGCGGTGCCGGCGGGGCATGGCGAGGCGGTGGCGGACGCGCTGATGCGGGCCGGCGCGCCGCACGGCATCTGCGCCTATGGCGTGGAGACGCTGAATGTGCTGCGCCTTGAAAAGGGCCATGTCACCCATGCCGAACTCGACGGTCGCGTGACGCCCGACGATGCCGGCCTCGGCCGTATGATGGGCACGAGCAAGCCCGATTTCATCGGCAAGCGCCTCTCGACCCGCTTCGGCCTGACGGCGGCGGACCGGATGCAGCTGGTCGGCCTGAAATCGGTGGAACCGGAGAAGGACATGCGGGCCGGCGCGCACCTGCTGAAGGACGGCGCAAAGCCCTCGACGATCAATGACCAGGGCTGGGTCAGCTCTACCTGTTTCTCGCCGACGCTCGGCGGTCACATCGCGCTCGCCTTCCTGAAATCCGGCCGCGAGCGCTACGGCGAGAAGATCGTCGTCTGGGACCAGCTGCGCGGCGTGGAGACCTTTGCCGAGGTCTGCGATCCCGTCTTCGTCGATCCCGAAAACACCAAGCTGATGGCGTGAGGTAGAGGCGATGGCTTACGAATATCAGGCGGTTCATGCGCTGGACGGCACGATCGGCGCGATTGCCGCGCGGCGGGCGAATCATCTTTCCGTGCATCGCACGACCGCCGTCGCCGTCGTGCTTGCTGCTCCCGGCCAAATGGCCGAGGCCGCCGGCATTCTCGTATCGAACGGCGAGTTCGAAGCGCGGTTTTCGGGGCCCGGCGAGTGGCTCGTTCTGTCGGAGGTGCATGCACCGGAAACGCTTGCCGCCGAGCTTTCCGTCCGGCTCGGCGATTTTGCCTTCGTCGTCGATCAGAGCCATGGGCGTGTCGTGCTGACGCTATCGGGGCCGGATGCCGCCCGCATCCTGGCAAACGGCATTGCGGTCGATCTGCATGCCGATGCCTTCCCGGTCGGGCGCGCGGCGAATGTGCTGTGCAGCCATCTCTCGGTCAACCTTGCCCGTACCGGCGTAGAGCGTTTCGATCTGGTGGTGATGCGCAGCTTCGCCGAGGCGCTGGTCGATGACCTTAAGGTGATGGCGCGCAGCCACGACCTGTCGGTGGATTTCGCGACGCGCTGAAACGCGCCTGCGTGCCGCTGCCCGACATCCAAAATCGACAAAGCGACATGAGGTTTCGCACCACGGGCTTGTGAGGCCTCCGGGGGACAAAATAGGCTGCGCTTCGTCTGCAGCACGAAGTTCCCTTTAACCCGCCAAGCCGGAGTTTTTCATGAAGAGCCATGCAAGGGTCGTCGTCATCGGGGGCGGCGTCGTCGGCTGTTCCGTCCTGTATCACCTCACTAAGTTCGGCTGGACCGATGTCGTGCTCGTCGAACGCTCGGAGCTGACCTCCGGCTCGACCTGGCATGCCGCCGGCGGCATGCACACGATCAACGGCGATCCCAACGTCGCCAAGCTCCAGAAATACACGGTGGAGCTCTATAAGGAGATCCAGGACTATTCCGGCCAGGACATTGGCCTGCACATGACCTCCGGCATGATGCTGGCCTCGACCAAGGACCGTTTCGACTGGATGAAGTCGATCCTCGCCAAGGGCCGCTATATGGGGCTCGATGCGCATCTTCTCACGCCGAAGGAAGCGCACGACCTGATGCCGCTGCTCGATCCCGATCAGTTCGTCGGCGCGGTGTTCGATCCCGTCGAAGGCCATCTCGATCCCTACGGCACGACCCATGCCTATGCGAAATCGGCCAAGAAGAACGGCGCCGACATCTATCTGCACACCAAGGTGGAAGACCTTGTGCAGCGCGAGGACGGCAGCTGGCGCGTCATCACCAACAAGGGCGAGATCATCGCCGAGCATGTCGTCAATTGCGGCGGCCTCTGGGCGCGCGAGGTCGGCCGTATGGTCGGTCTCGAACTGCCGGTTCTCGCCATGGAGCACATGTATCTCATCACCGAGGACATGCCGGAGGTGATCGATTTCAACCAGACGCGCGGCAAGGAGCTGATGCACTGCGTCGACTTCGACGGGGAAATCTATCTCCGCCAGGAGCGCAACGGCATGCTGATGGGCACCTATGAAAAGGCTTGCCGCCCGTGGTCGCCGCTCAACACGCCCTGGGATTTCGGCCATGAACTGCTCGCTGAAGACATCGAGCGCATCACGCCGGAGCTGGAAGTCGGCTTCCGCCACTTCCCGGCCTTCAACAAGGCGGGCATCAAAAAGGTCATCAACGGCCCCTTCACCTTCTCGCCGGACGGCAACCCGCTGGTGGGTCCGGTGCGCGGCATGACGAATTTCTGGTCGGCCTGCGCGGTCATGGCCGGTTTCAGCCAGGGCGGCGGCGTGGGTCTGGCGCTCGCCAACTGGATGATCCACGGCGATCCCGGCTTCGACGTCTTCGCCATGGATGTCGCGCGCTACGGCGATTTCGCCACGCTCGGCTACACCAATGCCAAGGTGCGCGAAAATTATTCGCGCCGCTTCTCCATCCGCTATCCGAACGAGGAGCTGCCGGCCGGCCGGCCTCTGCTGACCACGCCGATCTATGACAAGCTCAAGGCCGCCGGTGCCGTCTTCGGCGCGTCCTACGGGTTGGAAGCGCCACTGTGGTTTGCGCCGGAGGGTGTCGAGGATCAGTTCTCCTGGCGCCGCTCGACCGATTTCGACACGGTCGGCGCGGAGGCCAAGGCCGTGCGTGAAAGCGTCGGCCTGATGGAGACGTCGGGCTTTGCCAAATATGCGGTGAAGGGCAGGGGGGCGGAAGCCTGGCTCGACCGGCTGCTGACCTGCCGCATTCCGGCGATTGGCCGCATGACGCTGGCGCCCATGCTGAAGGACGACGGCAAGCTGATCGGCGATTTCACGCTGGCCAAGCTCGGCGAGGGCGATTTCCTGCTCATCGGCTCCGGCATCGCGGAAGATTATCACATGCGCTGGTTCGAGAGCCATCTGCCGGATGACGGCTCGGTAATGCTTGAAGCGCTGAACCTCTCGCTCGTCGGCCTTGCCATCGCCGGCCCGAAGGCGCGCGACGTGATGCGGAAGCTGACGCACCAGGATCTCTCGACGTCGGACTTCGGCTTCATGGATGTGCGCCGCATGGATCTCGGCATGGCGCCGGCCATTGTCGGGCGCGTCAGCTATACTGGCGATCTCGGCTATGAAATCTGGATGAAGCCGCAATATCAGCGCTATCTCTACGACCTCATCCTCGAAGCCGGTGCCGAATTCGGCATTCGCCTCTTCGGGCTGCGCGCCCTGAATGCGCTGCGTCTCGAAAAGTCCTATGGCAGCTGGTCGCGCGAGTATCGCCCGCTCTATGGTCCCGTCGAGGCGGGACTGGAGCGCTTCGTCGCGCTGCGCAAGGAGGCCGAGTTCATCGGCAAGTCCGCAGCCACGGCAGAGCGCGAGACGGGCGGCGCGTTGCGGCTGCGCACCTTCATCCTTGAGGCGAAGGATGCCGACGTGATCGGCGACGAGCCGATCTATCTCGACGGGGAGGTGCGCGGCTGGGTGACGTCGGGCGGTTATGCCCACGCGTCAGGTCTTTCGGTCGCGGTGGGCTATGTGCCGAAGGAGATCGCGCACGTTGTGTCCGGCTGGTCGATCGAACTTCTCGGCGAGGTCCTGCCGGCGCGTCTTCAGGCCGAACCGCTGTTCGATCCCTCGGGTGCGAAAATGCGCGCCTGATCGTCCCGTAACGTGAGGCGGAGATGTCCCGGATCGGGACATCTCCGTTTGCGCGCCTTGTGCATCATTTTGCGCAAAGACGCCGATTTTCCTGCCGATTTTTTGGTTTCCGTGGCGTTAATTACGTCATTTAACGCTTCTTACTAAAGAAATTGTCGATCGGGGCTTTTTGGGCTTCCCTTTTGTATCGAAAGCGGTATGGAATCCCCTTGTCTAAACAAGCTCAAAAATGAGCGTCAAGAACAAGAGATGCGGCCCTCAGGAACCGCATCCGGGGGATTATATATGGAGTATTTCATCCAGCAGCTCGTCAACGGGCTGACGCTTGGATCTATTTATGGTTTGATAGCCATCGGCTACACCATGGTTTACGGCATCATCGGCATGATCAATTTCGCCCACGGCGATATTTTCATGCTGGGCGGATTTGCCGCTTTGATCACCTTCCTTCTTCTGACCAGCGTGTTCGCCGGCCTTCCGGTCGTGCTTCTGCTTCTGGTCATGATCGCCGCGGCGATGCTCACGGCATCGCTGTGGAATTGGACGATCGAGAAGGTGGCCTACCGGCCGCTGCGCGGATCCTTCCGGCTTGCGCCGCTGATCACCGCAATCGGCATGTCGATTGCGCTGTCGAACTTCATTCAGGTGACCCAGGGCCCGCGCAACAAGCCGATCCCGCCGCTGGTCTCCTCGGTCTATAACGTCTTCGGCATTGCGATCTCGCTCAAGCAGCTGATCATCATGGTGCTGACGGTCGTGCTGCTCACCGTGTTCTGGTACATCGTCAACAAGACCTCGCTCGGCCGCGCCCAGCGCGCCACCGAACAGGACCGCAAGATGGCGGCGCTGCTCGGTATCGACGTCGACCGCACGATCTCCGTGACCTTCATCATGGGCGCATCGCTCGCGGCGGTCGCCGGCACCATGTACCTGATGTATTACGGCGTGACCGTCTTCACCGACGGCTTCATTCCGGGCGTCAAGGCCTTCACGGCCGCGGTTCTGGGCGGCATCGGCTCGCTTCCAGGTGCTGTTCTCGGTGGCCTGCTCATCGGCCTCATCGAGAGCCTGTGGTCTGCCTACTTCACCATCGACTACAAGGACGTCGCGACGTTCTCCATCCTCGCCATCGTCCTGATCTTCAAGCCGTCCGGTATTCTCGGACGACCGGAAGTCGAGAAGGTTTGATCCATGTCCATCACTACGAACACCAATGAGAGCGCCGGCGGTAATCTGACGGCGCGGGCTCTGCGCGAGGGCATTTTTGCCGGCATCATCGCGCTCGGCCTTTTCGTCCTCTTCGTCGGTCTCGAGACCACGCAGAACATTCGCAACGAGCTCGTGCTGAACCAGCGCTGGGGCCTGCTGGCGATCTTCGTGATCATCGCCGCCGTCGGCCGCTTCCTGACCGTCGCCTATTTCCAGCCCTCGATGGCGGCCCGCAAGGCCGCGGCGTCGAAGGTGGCAGCGGATACGGAAGAAAGCTTCTTCAAGCGCAATTTCAGCAAGATCGCGATCGCCGCGCTGCTGATCTATCCGCCGCTGATGGTCATGCTCTTCGGCGTACAGGGCTCGCTGAAGTGGGTCGATAATTTCGGCATCCAGATCCTCATCTACGTGATGCTGGCCTGGGGTCTGAACATCGTCGTCGGCCTCGCCGGCCTGCTCGACCTCGGTTACGTCGCCTTCTACGCGGTCGGCGCCTATTCCTACGCGCTGCTGTCGCAGCAGTTCGGCTTCTCCTTCTGGGTGCTTCTGCCGCTCGCCGGCATCCTGGCGGCCTTCTGGGGCATGATCCTCGGCTTCCCGGTGCTGCGCCTGAAGGGCGACTACCTCGCCATCGTGACGCTCGCCTTCGGGGAAATCATCCGCCTCGTGCTGATCAACTGGACGGAAGTCACCCGCGGCACCTTCGGCGTCTCGGGCATTCCGAAGGCTTCGATCTTCGGTATCTGGTCCTTCGACGTCAGTGCGCCGAACAACTTCGCCAAGGCTTTCGGCCTGCCGATGTCGTCGGCCTATTACAAGATCTTCCTCTTCTATCTCATCCTGGCGCTGGCTCTGCTCACCGCCTATGTGACGATCCGCCTGCGCCGCATGCCGATCGGCCGCGCCTGGGAAGCGTTGCGTGAAGACGAGATCGCCTGCCGCTCGCTCGGCATCAACACGGTGACCACCAAGCTGACGGCTTTCTCCATCGGCGCGATGTTCGGCGGTTTTGCGGGTTCCTTCTTCGCCGTGCGCCAAGGCTTCGTCTCGCCGGAAAGCTTCGTCTTCCTGGAATCGGCGATCATTCTCGCCATCGTGGTTCTCGGCGGCATGGGCTCGCTCGTCGGCATCGCTGTCGCCGCGGCGGTCATGGTCGGCGGCACGGAACTGCTGCGCGAGATGACCTTCCTGAAGGCGATCTTCGGACCGGACTTCACGCCTGAACTCTACCGCATGCTGATCTTCGGTCTGGCGATGGTCGTCGTCATGGTCTGGAAGCCGCGCGGCTTCGTCGGAAGCCGTGAACCGACCGCCTTCCTCCGGGAGCGCAAGTCCGTCTCCGGCAGCTTCACCAAGGAAGGGCACGGCTGATGGCGCCCGAGACGAAGATAGCGACGAATACGATGACGAAAGATCCCATCCTGAAAGTCGAGCATCTCTCGATGCGCTTCGGTGGTCTCATGGCCATCAACGACCTCTCCTTCGAAGCCTATCGCGGCGATATCACCGCGCTGATCGGCCCGAACGGTGCGGGTAAGACCACGGTGTTCAACTGCGTGACCGGCTTCTACAAGCCGACCATGGGCATGATCACCATGCGCCAGAAGGCGGGCAAGGAGTTCCTGCTGGAACGCATGACCGACTTCGAGGTCAACCGCGATGCGAAGGTGGCGCGCACCTTCCAGAACATCCGGCTTTTCTCGGGCCTGACGGTTCTGGAAAACCTGCTCGTCGCCCAGCACAATGCGCTGATGAAGGCCTCCGGCTACACGATCCTCGGCCTGCTCGGCATGCCCGCCTACAAGAAGGCGGCGGCCGACTCGATCGATATCGCCAAGTACTGGCTGGAAAAGGCGAACCTCATCGAGCGTGCCGACGACCCGGCGGGCGATCTGCCCTATGGTGCGCAGCGGCGTCTCGAAATCGCCCGCGCCATGTGCACCGGACCGGAGTTCCTGTGCCTCGACGAACCGGCGGCGGGCCTCAATCCGCGTGAATCGGCGGCACTCAACGACCTGCTCCGCTCGATCCGCAACGATAGCAGCACGTCGATCCTGCTCATCGAACACGACATGTCGGTCGTCATGGAAATCTCCGACCACGTGGTCGTGCTCGAATACGGCCAGAAGATCTCCGACGGTACGCCGGACCATGTGAAGAACGATCCGAAGGTTATCGCGGCCTATCTCGGTGTTGAAGATGATGAGGTCGAAGAGGTGATCGAGGAAATCGAGGTGATCGCGGAAAATGACGGTACGCAGGGGGGCTCGCACTGATGAGCGATACACTTCTCAGCGTGCAGGGCGTGGAAACCTATTACGGAAACATCCGCGCCCTCGCCGGCGTCAATGTCGAGGTCAAGAAGGGCGAGATCGTCTCGCTGATCGGTGCCAACGGGGCCGGCAAGTCGACCTTGATGATGACGGTCTGCGGCAGCCCGCAGGCCCGCACCGGCTCGATCATTTTCGATGGCGAGGACATCACCCGCCTGCCGACGCATCTCATCGCGCGCCGCCGCATCGCCCAGTCGCCGGAAGGGCGCCGTATCTTCCCGCGCATGACGGTCTATGAAAACCTTCAGATGGGGGCGAGCCTCGACAATCTGAAATACTTCAACGAGGACGTGGAAAAGATCTTCACGCTCTTCCCGCGCCTCAAGGAACGCCAGTCGCAGCGCGGTGGCACGCTCTCGGGCGGCGAGCAGCAGATGCTGTCGATCGGCCGCGCGCTGATGGCGCGTCCCAAGCTCCTGCTTCTCGATGAGCCGTCGTTGGGCCTCGCGCCGCTGATCATCAAGCAGATCTTCGACGCCATCAAGGTTTTGAACGAGGAACAGGGTCTGACGGTGTTCCTCGTCGAGCAGAACGCCTTTGCCGCGCTCAAGCTCTCCCATCGGGCTTATGTGATGGTCAATGGCCAGGTGACGATGAGCGGTTCGGGCAAGGAACTTCTGGCCAACCCGGAAGTGCGCGCTGCCTATCTGGAAGGCGGACGCCACTAAGGCGCTGTAGGGAGAGAAAAAAATGCAAGGAATTCTCTACGAAGAACCGTCTTTCTGGCAGTTTCTGTTCGTCAGCGTCATCATGGGCGGCTGGACCGCCTGGCGCACGGGCAAGAGCGTTGCCGACGGTTGGCAGAACTACGGAACACTGGTCGTTTACATCCTTCTCCTGGGTGTCGGGATCCGCTTCATACACCACGCACTGTTCCACGGCACCATGCTCTCACCGCAGTACTATGTCGTGGACACGGTCGTGCTTTTGTTGTTTGCTACGCTCGGCTTCCGCTATTACCGTACGCGGCAAATGACCAATAATTACTACTGGCTCTATGAAAAGGCTTCGCCCTTTTCCTGGAAGTCCAAATAACCAGAGGGAACGCCGCGACCGGTTCTCGGCCGCGGTCTAAAGATACCGGCGCAATGAATGCGGGTGTTGCGACCGGTTAAAACGAACCCGCAATCAAATTTGGGAGTAATAATATGAAGAAGTCTCTCATGTCGGCTGTTGCTTTGGCTGCAATGGTCGCTTTCAGCGGCAGCGCCTGGGCCGACATTCTGATCGGCGTCGGTGGCCCGATCACCGGCCCGAACGCTGCCTTCGGCGCACAGCTGCAGAAGGGTGCCGAGCAGGCTGCTGCCGACATCAACGCAGCCGGCGGCATCAACGGCGAGCAGATCAAGATCGTGCTCGGCGACGACGTCTCCGACCCGAAGCAGGGCGTTTCGGTCGCCAACAAGTTCGTCGCTGACGGCGTCAAGTTTGTTGTCGGTCACTTCAACTCGGGCGTTTCCATCCCGGCATCGGAAATCTACGCTGAAAACGGCATCCTGCAGATCACGCCGGCGTCCACGAACCCGACCTACACGGAACGCGGTCTGTGGAACACCTTCCGTACCTGCGGCCGCGACGACCAGCAGGGCGCCGTAGCCGGCTCCTTCATCGCTGCCAACTTCAAGGACGCCAAGGTTGCCGTCGTTCACGACAAGACCCCGTATGGCCAGGGCCTTGCCGACGAAACCAAGAAGGCAATGAACGAAGCGGGCATCACCGAAGCGATCTACGAAGGCGTCAACATCGGCGACAAGGACTTCTCCGCTCTCATCGCCAAGATGAAGGAAGCCGGCGTTTCCGTCGTCTATTGGGGTGGTCTGCACACCGAGTTCGGTCTGATGGAACGCCAGGCTGCCGACCAGGGCCTGAAGGCAACCTTCATGTCGGGTGACGGCATCGTTTCGAACGAACTGGCGTCGATCGCCGGCGACGCCGTCGACGGCACGCTGATGACGTTTGCTCCGGATCCGCGCAAGAACGAAGCTGCAAAGGAACTCGTCGAGAAGTTCCGCGCATCGGGCTTCGAGCCGGAAGCCTACACGTTGTACTCCTACGCTGCCGTTCAGGTCATTGCTGAAGGCGCCAAGGCTGCCGGCGGCGTAGACCCGCAGGCCGTTGCCGAAGCCATCAAGGCGAAGGGCCCGTTCAAGACCGCCATCGGCGAACTCGGCTTCGACGAAAAGGGCGACATCACCCGCCCGGACTACGTCATGTACACCTGGAAGAAGGGTGACGACGGCAAGTACACCTACGTCGAAAACCAGTAATCGGTTTTTCACGGAACGGG
>NZ_JBLZPH010000220.1:0-290 GCF_049199205.1 Shinella sp. M31
GAGCCGTCCTCGTTACCGTCTTCGACAAGCACCTTGAACGAGGCCTTGAGAGTTTCAGAACCATCGTGGCGAAAGGTGACGCGGCCGGCGGCGATATCGGCGGCGGTAAAACTTGTCGCGGCCTTGCCGGCGACCAGCAGCGTACCGTTGACGACGCTTGAGGCCGTGAACCTGACCCCGGTTGCGCCGTCGTCGGCATCGCTAAAGCCCAGATCGGCAGCGGTCAGCGTGTAAATGCCTCCTTCTGAAACGGTGGCTTTGAGATCACCCGTCAGCTTCGGCGCATCGTT
>NZ_JBLZPH010000221.1:0-1621 GCF_049199205.1 Shinella sp. M31
CTTGCGGCGGCACCCAGTTGATGTTCTGGTTGGGGTCCTTGATGTCGCAGGTCTTGCAGTGCACGCAGTTCTGCGCGTTGATGACGTAAACGTCCTTGCCGTCCTTCTCCACCCACTCGTAGACGCCCGCCGGACAGTAGCGCGTCGAGGGGCCGGCATAGACGTCGAGTTCCGAGGTCTTCTGCAGCTCCGGGTTCTTCACCTGAAGATGCACCGGCTGGTCTTCCTCGTGGTTGGTGTTCGACAGGAACACCGAGGAGAGGCGGTCGAAGGTCAGCACGCCATCCGGCTTCGGATAATCGATCTTCTGGTGCTTGGCCGCCGGCTCCAGCGACTGCGCGTCGGTCTTGCCATGCTTCAGCGTGCCGAAGAAGGAGAAGCCGAAGAGCGTGTTCGTCCACATGTCGAGGCCGCCGAGCGCCACGCCGATGGCAGTGCCGAACTTCGACCACAGCGGCTTGACGTTGCGCACCTTCCTGAGGTCCGACCCGATGGCGCTGTCACGCCAGCCCTGCTCGATCTCGATCGGCTCGTCATTGGCGCGGCCGGCGGCAATCGCATCCGCCAGCTTTTCGGCGGCGAGCATGCCCGACAGCACCGCATTGTGGCTGCCCTTGATGCGCGGCACGTTGACGAAGCCCGCCGAGCAGCCGATCAGCGCGCCGCCCGGGAACGACAGCTTCGGCACCGACTGGTAGCCGCCCTCGGTGATGGCGCGCGCACCATAGGACAAGCGCTTGCCGCCCTCGAAGGTGCCGCGGATCGCCGGATGCGTCTTGAAGCGCTGGAATTCCTCGAAGGGAAAGAGATAGGGGTTCTTATAGTTCAAGTGCACCACGAAGCCGACGGCAACCATGTTGTCTTCGAGGTGATAGAGGAACGAACCGCCGCCGGTCTTCATGCCGAGCGGCCAGCCGAAGGAGTGCTGCACGAGACCGGGCTTGTGGTTCTCCGGCTTGACCTGCCAGAGTTCCTTGAGGCCGATGCCGAACTTCTGCGGCTCGCGATCCTTCTGGAGATCGAATTTCGCGATGAGCTGCTTGGCGAGCGAGCCGCGCACGCCCTCCGAGATCAGCGTGTATTTTCCGAGCAGCGCCATGCCGCGGGTAAAGTTCGGGCCAGGCTCGCCGTTGCGCTCGATGCCCATGTCGCCGGTGGCAACGCCGATGACGGCGCCCTCGTCGTTGTAGAGCACCTCGGTCGCGGCAAAGCCGGGATAGATCTCGACGCCGAGCTCTTCCGCCTTGGTCGCCAGCCAGCGACAGACATTGCCGAGCGAGACGATGTAGTTGCCGTGATTGTTCATCAAGGGCGGCATGGCGAAGTTCGGCAGGCGGATGGAACCGGCCGGGCCGAGCAGCAGGAAATGGTCGTCCTTCACCTCGGTCTTGAACGGATGGCTGTCATCCTCGCGCCAGCCGGGCAGCAGGCGGTCGATGCCGATCGGATCGACGACCGCGCCGGAAAGAATATGGGCGCCGACTTCCGAACCCTTTTCGAGCACGACGACCGTCAGATCCGGATTGACCTGCTTCAACCGGATCGCAGCCGACAGGCCGGCCGGACCGGCACCGACGATCACAACGTCGAATTCCATCGACTCGCGTTCGGGGAGTTCCAT
>NZ_JBLZPH010000222.1:0-215 GCF_049199205.1 Shinella sp. M31
GGATTGCCGGTCGTTGTTGCGAAAGAGAACGGCGAAACGGCTGACCCGCTCGACCAACGACGTCACGTTCGCCTTGCCGAACTTCTGGCGGAACTGGATCAGGTCGCATTCCCAATGTCCGAACTGCCTGCGATCGGCAACCACATCCGGACGGCGCAGGATGTTGAGGTCCGGGCTGAAACGCTGGCCATGCCGGCGCCTCGCATGCCGCGCCC
>NZ_JBLZPH010000223.1:0-2246 GCF_049199205.1 Shinella sp. M31
AAATCCCCATGACCACCATCCAGCGTGGCCGCGCGTTTTTGCGCGGCCAGAAGGAGCCCCATGGCTAGAGAAACCCTATCAACCGCTCTCGAGCTCATGTTCGGGCATGAGGGCGGCTATGTGAATTCGAAGACCGACCGCGGCGGCCCCACCAAATACGGCGTGACGCACAAGACTCTCGCCGCCCACCTTGGTGTTGCCTCAGTCACCGCAGACCGCGTCAAGGCTATGACCTTGGCGGAAGCGACGGCCATATACCAGAGGTCCTACTGGACGCAGTCGGGCGGCGACGTTCTCCCGGTGGGCCTCGACTACGCCGCGTTCGATTTCGGTGTGAATTCCGGCCCGACGCGCGCTGTTAAGTCGCTGCAGGCCGTACTCGCGGCCAAGGGTGGCTATACCGGCAAAGTGGATGGACATATCGGCGAGCAGACGCTTGCCGCTGTCAACGCCTATCCTGGCGGCGTGCGCATGTTCATCATCGACTATTGCGATGAGCGCATGCGGTTCCTGCGGTCGCTGGGCGGCAAGACCGGCTTTTCGGCCAATGGCCGTGGCTGGACGATCCGCGTGACCGGCAAGGACCCGAAGGGCCAGTACAAAGACCAGCCAGGCGTGGTCGGAAATGCGCTGCGGCTTGCTGCAGCAAAGAAGCCGGTCGCATCGCAGACGACTGCTGGCAGCGCCAAGGCTGACGGGCGCGATACCGGGATCGGTGAAGTCCTGAAAAAGTCTGAAGCATGGGGTCCGCTTGGCGGTCTGCTTTCCGCGATCGGCGCAATTGCTGCCGGCAGTGGTCCTGTGCAGTGGGCGCTCGCCGCTGCTGTGGTGGCCGGCGTGGCCTATGGCATCTATCGGCTTGTGGAGCGGGAGAGGGCAGATGCTTAGCGCAGAATACCGCGGCGTCGACAGCCAGCCGTCGGTTAGCACACTGAAACTGTCCTTGGCGGCCAGCAACGCTCGAGAGGTGCTAGCGGCGCTTTCCCATGCGGCGCAAGCTCTTCCGGGTTTCCGCGACGCTCTTCTGGACCTCTTCGAGATCAGCGAGGAGCCTTTTGTTGTCGAGCTCGACCGTCTCGCCGCATCCCGCGCAGACGAAGTCGTCATGCGCCTTTATCCAAGCGATAGTCTGCTCCGTCTTGTGGCCGCATTTCGGGCAAGGCAACCCGAACTTTTTCCCGTCGAGCATTTTCCCCTCCTGGTTGGTGAAGGCGATATCAACACGATCCACGGGGATGCGCAATGCTGGCAATAGCAGCGGTCCTATGGTCCCGCATTTCACGCTATCTAGCCATGGCTGGTGTGGCGCTCGCGATTATCGCGGGCGCTTTTTTCTATGGGCGCTCCGACGGTAAGGCCGACGCAGAAGCCGAGCAGGCCCGCAACAATGCAAAAGCAATCAAGAAGGCGAGGGGCGTCGAAGATGAAGTTCAAGGCATGGGCAGCGCTGACATTGATAGCGCTCTCGCTAAGTGGATGCGCGACGGCAAGCGGTAATTTCTGCGATGTCGCGCGGGCCGTGCGCCCCAGTGTGGAAGACAAGATGACTGAAGAGACCAAACGCCAGATCCTGCGCGAGAACGAGAAGCTGGCAAAACTCTGCGGGGTGCATCCGTGAGTGGCCCCGAAATCATGGGCGCGGTCGGCTTCATCGTCATGCTATTTGGCGCGATCTTTGGTGTCTGGAAATACCTTGACGGCAAGTTAACGTCGGCGCGCAAAGAGACCGAATCCGTGTCGCGTGACCTCGCCGCTCACAAGCTGCATGCAGCGGAAACGTTCGCGACCAAACAGGGTATGCAAGAGCAGACTAGTCAAATGCTTCGCGCTATCGAGGGCGTCGCTTCTCGTATCGACGGAATCAGCGAGCGGCTGGACAGGGTGTTCGAGCAGAGGTCAGCCCGAAGTACCCGAAATTGATGTAGCCCCCTCTGCTTTGACGGCCGAGGGGGCTTTTTCGTTTTAATCGCAAGCTCTAACCTGAGCGTCTATCTACTTGGAACAGCGCAAGACTTCGCCTTCATTGAGGATTCAATTGCGGTCGCTTTCCCCTTGCTGACCGCGATCTGCCCTTCCTTATCGCCACCGGTCAGACTGGATGCCGGCACACCGATCAGGAATACCCCAAACGCGTCTCCCGTAGCCGCCTGGTTCTGTTGTTTTGAAAGTGCGGCGAGATTACCTTGTTCTTTAATGTATTCCTGACCCAGCTGTTCGCAGTTTAGGTTTCCATAAGCGGCCATAGG
>NZ_JBLZPH010000224.1:0-954 GCF_049199205.1 Shinella sp. M31
GCCTTCTGCAGTTCCGGCAGGGCCTCGAAGAGGTCCGCGACGAGGCCGTAGTCGGCGACCTGGAAGATCGGTGCCTCCTCGTCCTTGTTGATCGCAACGATCACCTTACTGTCCTTCATGCCGGCCAGATGCTGGATCGCACCCGAGATGCCGCAGGCGACGTAGAGCTGCGGTGCGACGACCTTGCCCGTCTGCCCGACCTGCCAGTCGTTCGGCGCATAGCCCGCATCGACGGCAGCGCGGCTTGCACCGACGGCAGCACCGAGCTTGTCGGCGACCGGAAGGATCACCTCCTGGAACTTTTCCGACGAGCCGAGCGCACGACCGCCCGAGATGATGATCTTGGCCGGCGTCAGTTCCGGACGGTCCGAGGAGGACAGTGCATCCTTGACGTGGGTCGAGAGGCCCGGGTTCGCTGCGGCCGCGATCGTCTCGACCGAGGCGCTACCGCCCTCGCCGGCCGCGGCGAAGGACGCCGTGCGCACGGTGATCACCTTCTTGGCGTCGGTGGACTGAACCGTCTGGATGGCATTGCCCGCATAAATCGGACGCTTGAACGTGTCGGCACTGACGACCTCGACGATCTCGGAAACCTGCGCGACATCGAGCAGGGCGGCAACGCGCGGCAAAACGTTCTTGCCGACCGAGGTCGCCGCCGAGACGATGGCATCATAGCTGCCGGCCAGCGACACGATGAGTGCCGCCAGCGGTTCGGCGAGGTTGTTTCCGAGGCTCGCATCGTCGGCGAGCAGCACCTTGGAGACGCCCGAGAGCTTTGTAGCCGCATCGGCCGCGGCCTTGGCGCCCAAGCCGGCGACGAGCACATGCACGTCCGAGCCGATCTTGCTTGCTGCCGTCAGCGCCTTGGCGGTCTGGTCGGAAAGGCTAACATTGTCGTGGTCTGCCAGAAGAAGAATGGCCATGTTCGTAATCTCCTCAAATCTTCCGGATCAA
>NZ_JBLZPH010000023.1:0-26568 GCF_049199205.1 Shinella sp. M31
CGACCGGAGCATGGATGGCTGGAGCGACCGATCCATCAGTCCCGACACGCGCCTCGAACGGTATTTCAACGGCTCGCTGGAAATCGGCCGTGATATCTTCAGCGATGACCATGGCACTTTCGGCATCAATGCCGGCTTCAAATATACCAATGTGCGCTGGAGCTCCTACGGTGGGTCGTACATCTACAGCACCGACGGTTTTCGCGACACGGTCGGCGATTCTCCTGCAGGCAACAAGACGATCACTTACCAGCAGAAAATCCCGACGGTTTTTCTCGGTTTGGACGGCGCGGCGCAGATCGATCGCCTGACCCTGTCTGGCGGCATCAAGGCGGGCGTCACCAAAGGAATTGACGATATCGACAACCATTGGGCGGTCCAGACCAACTTCTTCAGCAACATGAAGCCGGCACCGGTCCTCATGCTCAATGCGGCGGTCGACTATCAGCTGACGGATGCGACCTCGCTTTATTTCGCCGGCAATTTCGAGAACGTCTTCAACAAGCGGGGCGACGCGCGGGTGATCGACACGACGACCGGTGGCGTGACGAATTATGCCAATGCATCCGGCGCATCGTTCAAGACCATGTCCCTGCAGATCGGTCTTCGCGGCCGATTCTGACCGGCGCGGCAGCACCACAAAACAGAGCCCGGTTTCGGCCGGGCTTTTTCTTGCTGGAGCAGCGGGGCCGCGTTGCCGATGACCGCGTGCTGCGCTAGCCTCGCGCCATGAAAATCCTCGCCGTTTCCGGCAGCGCCCGCCGGCTGTCCACCAACACAGCCCTGCTCCGCGCGCTTCAGGCAATCGCTCCCGACGACATCGCCGTGCGGGTCTATGACGGTATTGGAGACCTGCCGGTCTTCTCCCCCGATCGCGAAGGCGATGGTCTGCCGGACAGCGTCCGGCATTTCCAGGAGGCCATTGCCGATTGCGACGGGCTTATCCTGTCGAGCCCGGAATATGTGCGCAGCATTCCCGGCGGCCTGAAGAATGCCATCGACTGGCTGGTCTCCGGCGATCAGGTGGTCGGCAAGCCGGTTGCGCTCGTTCACGCTTCGCATCGCGGCGACGATATGCTGGCAGCGCTGAGGACGGTGCTGTCGACCATCAGCGCGAATTTCACGGACAGCCTTTTCTTCCGCCTTCCGGTCATGAAGGAGGCGCCCGAGGCGATCCTGCAGCGGCTTGTGGACGAGCCCGATGCGGCGCAGCGATTTCTCCGCGACTTTGCCTGCTTTTGCCGGGATGGTGCAAACGAGCGGTTGCCGCAACATCCCATTTCCTGAGACGCCAACAATAAGCGTCGAAACGGAGCCCGCGACGGCGGGCTCCGTTGTCGTGAAGGCTCAATCGTCCTCGTCGCATTCCGTGATTTCGCACACGGACTCTTCGGTCGTGCGATTGGCGCATTCCGTCAGCGCCTTTTCGCGCGCGTCGGCCTCGTTGTCATAGCTGTAGCTGTAGCCGTAGCTGCCCTCTTCCGATACGGCGATGCAGCCCCAGGCGAGCGCCGATGTCTGCGAGGCTGCAAGAGCAGTCGTAAGGACGAGCGCGGCAAGCGCTGTCCGGCTGGCGGATATCATGATATTTTCCCCTCAAGTCGCGCGGCATGCGCGGCGGAGACACTATGGCTCCGTTCCTCGCCTTTGCAAGCAATCGCAGCGGCTAATTTAGGGGAGTTCACGCATAGGCTCAGCTGACACTGCGCTCCGCATCGGACCGGGCGGCCGGCTCCTTATGGGGATCGAGAATGATCGAGGACGGCGCGTCCGTCGCCTCCACTTCGCGGATCCATTCGCGCCAGATGGCGACAAGCAGGGCCATCAGCACGGGACCGATGAACAGCCCCAGAAAGCCCATCGTCTTCACGCCGCCGATGAGGCCGAAGAAGGTGGGCAGGAAGGGTAACTTGATCGGGCCGCCGACGAGGCGCGGCCGCAGCGTCTTGTCGACGATGAAGAGTTCGACGGAACCCCAGATGAGCAATGCAAGGCCGGCGACCGGCGATCCGCTGGAGACGAGATAGACCGAGACCAGCGTAAACGAGAGCGGCGCGCCGCCGGGAAAGAGCGCCATGATGCCGGTGATGACGCCGAGCGTCACAGCGGAGGGAACGCCGGCGATCCAGTAGGCGACGCCGAGCACGATGCCCTCGCCGATGGCGATCAGCGTCATGCCGGTCACGGTGGAGCTGATCGTTGCCGGCACGATGCGGGAAATGCGCTCCCAGCGCATCGGCAGGATGCGCTCGCCGAGGCGATCCACCTGGCCCGCGAACGACTGGCCGTCGCGATAGATGAAGAACAGCGCGATCAGCATGAAAAGCGCGGCGAGCAGCAGGTTGAACGCCTTGCCGCCCGCGGCCAGCGCCACGCGGTAGATATTTCCGATATTGGCGCCGCTGACGACCTGCGTCAGCTCGCCGATGGCGCCGGGATGGTCGAGGAAGCGCGTCCATTGCATATCCAGCCAGCCGCCGACGACCGGCAGCACGCGGATCCATTCCGGCGTCGGCGCGCCGGTGCGGTTCATTTCCACACCCCAGCCGATCCAGTCGCGCACCTCATGCAGGGCATAGGTGGAGGCGATGACGATCGGACCGATGATGAAGGCGAGGATGAGCAGGATGGCGATGGAGGCGGCGAGCGTGCGGTTTCCGTTCACCTGCGCCAGCAGGCGCGAATAGAGCGGCCAGCTGGCAAAGGCGATGACGAGGGCGGCCAGCACCGGAACCAGGAAACCATGGAAGAAATAGATGCCAGCGAAGACGACGAGCACCAGCAGCCAGCGCGCCGCGGAGATCGGCGATATGAGCGCCGCCCCGCTCGGGCGCGCGGCACCGAGAAACCGGGGCTCACTTCTGCGATGGTCCTGATGCAGCAAACTCATGCACTCCACTGTCTCCGACGTCCGGCCGGGTCCCCTAGATAAGGTGTATCCGATGAATGTTAAACATATACGCGCTTTTTTACCGGAAGGCGCGGTGAGACGCCGCAGCCCGGCACTTCACGATCACGAAAACGCGAACGGTCGGCCATTTGGGCTTATTGACGTTTACGTCAATGTAAGATAGCGATAATCCTTGATGGCGCCCGCCAAAAGCATCATCTTGTCCGTGTCGTGTGGTTGGAGGACCATTCGGCGCCGGCGGGACGGACGATGCCCGCGCCCAAGGAGGAGAGCACGCATGACGGCCACCATTGAGGCCCCTTCCACCGAGCCGACCGGTCGTTTCTGGCTTGCCAACTATCCCGAGGGCATGCCGGGAGAGATCGCGCCGCTGGCGCATCCTTCCATCGGCGCGCTGGTCGAAAGCTGCTGTGCGCAATATGCCGACCGCCCTGCCTTCACCAGCATGGGCAAGACGCTGAGCTTCCGCGATTTCGAGGCCGCCTCGAAGAAGGTCGCCGCCTGGCTTCAGGTCAAGGGGCTCGAAAAGGGCGACCGCGTCGCCGTGATGATGCCCAACATCCTGCAAAACCCGGTCATCATCTTCGGCATCCTGCGCGCCGGTCTGGTCGTGGTGAACGTCAATCCGCTCTATACGCCGCGCGAACTGGAGCATCAGCTGAAGGATGCCGGCGCCAAGGCGCTGTTCGTCCTGGAGAATTTCGCAAGCACGGTGGCGCAGGTCGTCGCGCGCACCTCCGTCAGGCACGTCGTCGTCACCACGATGGGCGACATGCTCGGCCTCAAGGGGCTGATCGTCAATCTCGTCGTGCGCAAGGTGAAGAAGCTCGTACCGGCCTGGTCGCTGCCGGGGCACATTCCGTTCAGCCAGGTCATGGCCGAGGGCGCGCGCGGCACGCTGAAGCCGGTCACTGTTGCCCCCGGCGACACCGCCTTCCTGCAATATACCGGCGGCACGACCGGCGTTTCCAAGGGCGCGACGCTGACGCATGCCAACCTCTTGTCCAACATGGAGCAGATCAAGCTGTGGATCGAGCCGATCTTCCATGTGAAGAAGCGGCCGGACCAGCTCGTCTTCATCTGCGCGCTGCCGCTCTACCATATCTTCGCCTTGACGGTGAACGGGCTGATGGGCATCGCGCTCGGCGGCCACAATGTGCTGATCGCCAACCCGCGCGACATTCCCGCCTTCGTCAAGGAACTGGGCAAATATCGCGTCCATATCTTCCCCGGCCTCAACACGCTGTTCAACGCGCTGATGAACAATCCGGATTTTGCCAAGCTCGACCTCTCCGGCCTGCTTTTGACGCTCGGCGGCGGCATGGCGGTGCAGCGGCCGGTCGCCGAACGCTGGCAGAAGACGACGGGCTGCGCGATCATCGAAGGCTACGGCCTCTCGGAAACCTCGCCGGTCGCGACCGCCAACCGGTTCGACCGAGCGGAGTTCACCGGCACGATCGGCCTGCCGTTGCCCTCGACCGAAATCAGCATCCGCGACGACGATGGCAACACGCTCGCCTTGGGCGGTGTCGGCGAAATCTGCATTCGCGGGCCGCAGGTCATGGCCGGCTATTGGCAGCGGGCGGACGAGACGGCCAAGGTGATGACGCCGGACGGTTTCTTCCGCTCCGGCGATATCGGCTTCATGACGCCTGACGGCTTCACCAAGATCGTCGACCGCAAGAAGGACATGATCCTCGTCTCCGGCTTCAACGTCTTCCCCAACGAGGTGGAAGAGGTGGCGATGTCGCTTGCGGGCGTTCTCGAATGCGCGGCGATCGGCGTGCCGGACGAGCATTCCGGCGAGGCGGTGAAGCTCTTCGTGGTGAAGAAGGATCCGGCCCTGACGGAGGCCGATGTGAAGGCGCACTGCGTGGCGAACCTCACCAATTACAAACGTCCGCGCTTCATCGAGTTCCGCACCGAACTGCCGAAATCGAACGTCGGCAAGATATTGCGCAAGGATCTCCGGGGCTGAGCGCGGCCCCGGCACAACCGCCTCTAAATCGATTTAATTTTTTGGACCCGGGCGCGTTTTCGGTCTTGATTTGACGGTGCCAAAGCGACTAGCTAGCGGCATCGTCCAAAGCAAGGGAAGACGCCGATGAACGCGCTTGTCGAAAAGCTGAAATCCATCGTCCGCGACACCAACGCCACAGACATCCGGGCGGCCTTCGCGGCCGATCCCGAACGGTTTTCCCGCTACAGCACAACGCTCGGCGACTTTCTCTTCGACTACTCCAAATGCGCGGTGAACGACGCCGTGCTCGAGGCGCTGGAGACGCTCGCCAAAGAGGCCGGCGTCGAGAAGAAACGCGATGCGATGTTTGCAGGCGAGATCATCAACATCACCGAAGAGCGCGCCGTGCTGCACACTGCCTTGCGCAACCGCTCCAACACGCCGGTCCTCGTCGACGACAAGGACGTCATGCCTGACGTCAACGCCGTGCTCGACGCGATGGGCGCCTTCTCCGACGGCATCCGCTCCGGCGCGCTGAAGGGTGCGACGGGCAAGAAAATCACCGACGTGGTCAATATCGGCATCGGCGGCTCCGATCTCGGCCCGGTCATGGCGACACTGGCGCTTGCGCCCTACCACGACGGGCCGCGCCTGCACTTCGTCTCGAATATCGACGGCGCGCATATCGCCGATACGCTGAAGACGCTCGAGGCCGAGACCACCCTGTTCATCGTCGCCTCGAAGACCTTCACGACCATCGAGACGATGACCAATGCCGCAACGGCGCGCAAGTTCATCGCCGATACGCTGGGTGATGCCGCCGTCGGCAGCCATTTCTGCGCGGTCTCCACCGCACTCGACAAGGTCTCCGCCTTCGGCATCGGCGCAGACCGCGTCTTCGGCTTCTGGGACTGGGTGGGCGGGCGTTATTCGATCTGGTCGGCCATCGGCCTGCCGCTGATGATCGCCATCGGCAAGGAGAATTTTGGCGCGTTCCTGGCTGGCGGCCATGCCATCGACAATCATTTCCGCGAGGCCCCGATCCGGGAAAACATCCCGATGCTGCTCGGCCTCATCGGCTTCTATCACCGCAACGTGCTGAACTACCCGTCGCGCGCCATCCTGCCCTATGACCAGCGCCTGTCGCGCTTCCCGGCCTATCTGCAGCAGCTCGACATGGAATCCAACGGCAAGTCCGTGACGATGGATTCCAAGCCCGTCGCCTGCAAGACCGGCCCGGTCGTCTGGGGCGAGCCCGGCACCAACGGCCAGCACGCCTTCTACCAGCTGATCCACCAGGGCACCTCGGTCATCCCGACGGAGTTCATGATCGCGGCCAACGGCCACGAGAAAAATCTCCGCCATCAGCACCAGCTTTTGATCGCCAATTGCCTGGCACAGTCGGAAGCCCTGATGAAGGGCCGCACGCTGGAAGAGGCGAAGGCCCAGCTCACCTCCAAGGGCATGGACGAGGCGAAGGCCGACAGGATCGCACCGCACCGCGTCTTCGACGGCAACCGTCCGTCGATCACCATGGTGCATGACCGCCTGACGCCCTTTGCGCTCGGCCGGCTGATCGCACTCTACGAACACCGTGTCTTCGTCGAAGGCGCGCTGTTCAACATCAATTCCTTCGACCAGTGGGGCGTCGAGCTCGGCAAGGAGTTGGCGACGGGCTTGCTGCCGGTCGTCGAAGGAAAGGAAAGCGCGGCCGGCCACGACAGCTCGACAGCCGGCTTGGTTGCCGCGCTGCTGAAGGCTGCAAACTAATCAACGCAGGCTGAGACGGCGTGCCGCGAACGCACCGCGCGGCACGCGGGTCAGATTGCCCAGGAATTCGAGGGCGCACGCGCGCCAGCTGTAGGTCGCCGCCCGCGCAAGCGCTGTTTCCTTCGGGATTTCGAGTGCGGCAAGGGCCGCCTGCCGCAGGTCTTCCGACAAGGCCCCGGCCTCCCCCAGCACATCGCGCGGCGCCGTCACCGGGAAGGCGGCAACGGGCACGCCGCTCGCCAAGGCTTCCAGCATGACATTGCCGAAGGTGTCCGTCCGGCTCGGAAAGACGAAGACGTCGGCCGAGGCGTAGATCGACGCGAGATCCTCGCCGGTCTTGCGGCCGAGGAAATGTACGTGCGGATAGCGCTGGCGCAGCATGGCGAGATCGGGACCGTCGCCGACGATGACCTTGCTGCCCGGCAGATCCAGCGTGAGGAAGGCCGGCAGGTTCTTTTCCACCGCCACGCGGCCGACATTGAGGAAGATCGGCCGCGGCAAGCCGAGATCGCGGCGCTTGGCCGGATCGAACTGCTTCGTATCGACTCCGCGCGACCAGCGCTTGATGCGGGTGAAGCCCCGCGCCGCCATTTCGGCACCGAGCGATTTCGTCGCCACCATCATGCCCTGGCCGGAATTGTGGAAGCGGCGCAGCCACCAGTAGCTCCAGCTCTCGGGGATGGGCAGGCGCGCGCTGATGAATTCGGGAAAGCGCGTGTGATAGGCCGTGGTGAAGGGCAGCCTACGTTGCAGGCAGGCGCGCCGCGCCGCCATGCCGAGCGGCCCTTCGGTGGCGATATGGATATAGTCGGGCGCAATCGCCTCGATCTCGGCCAGCACCTGACGCTTCGAGGTCAGCGCGAGGCGGATTTCCGGGTAAGACGGCAATGGCACCGTCGCGAACTTCTCCGGCGTCAGGAAGATAACCTCGATCCCCTCCTCCGCCATGGAGCGGGCAAGCTCCTCCAGCGTATGCACCACGCCGTTCAACTGCGGGCGCCAGGCATCCGTAACGACGAGAATGGTGGGGGCCTGCCCGTCGCGACGGGCCGTGGCAAGCGAATCTGGTGCGGTGTGATCGAGCATGGCCCCTTTGACCATGCGGCGATGACAGGTGAATGAAGGGCGACCGGCTTACGCCAGCCCGATTTCCTTCGCCCAGGGCGGGTTGGCGCCGGCGCGGGACACGGTGACGGCGGCGGCCTTGGCGCCGAGCGCCAGCACCTTCGCGATCTGGTCTTCCGAGAGGGACGCCACCTGCTGCTTGGTGAGCAGGTTCTGCATCTTCAGCGAAGCCAGCACGCCGGCATCGAACGTATCGCCGGCGCCGACCGTATCGACGACGGCCACGCGCTCGCTCGGCACCGTAACCTTATGGGCGGCGGTGTAGCCGACCGCACCCTCAGCGCCGCGTGTGACGACGACGAGCTTGGCACCGTGGTGCAGCCAGTGGCGGGCGAGCGCATCCTCGTCGCCTTCCAGGCCGAACCAAGCGAGGTCCTCGTCGGAGAATTTGACGATATCGGCCATGCCAGCCATGCGGCGGATGCGGGCCATATGCGCATCCTTGTCCTTGATGAAGCCGGGGCGGATGTTCGGGTCGAGCGAGATGACGCGCTTGTCGTGCTCGCGCTTCAAAAGCGCCTCGTAGGTCGAGCCGCAGGGCTCGGGGATGAGGCTGATCGCACCGAAATGCAGCGCCTCGCAATCGTCGCCGAGATCCGGAAGCTCGGCCTCGGTGATCATGCGTCCGGCGGTGCCCTCGTCGTAGAAAGCGTACGTGGCGTGACCGTTGACCAGCTTGACGAAGGCGACGGTGGTCGGGCGCGACAGCGTTGCGCAATAGCTGTAGTCGACGCCGCTTTCGGCCAGCGTCTTGCGCAGGATGTCGCCCATCATGTCGTCGGAAAGGCCGGTGAAGAAGCCCGTGGGAACACCGATACGACCGAGCGCGATGGCCGTGTTGAAGATGGCGCCGCCGGCATAGGGCGCATAGGCGTCCTCACCGAGCGTCGTCGTCCGCGGCAGCATGTCGATCAGCGCTTCACCACAACACAGGATCATCAACAGTCCTCCAAACTGTCATCGCAATTCCGGACGCAAAACCGCTTCGCACTTTTGCCGGAACTGCTGTAGCCGATTTTCAATCGATTTAAACGATCTTAGCACAAAGCGCCAGCGTCATTTACGACGTCGGCAGTTCCGAGACGCCGCCATGGGCAGAGGACCAGACGAGCGGGGCGTCGAAGAAGGCCTCGACGGAGGCGAGCGTCGCATCGTCGAACAGCTTTTCGGCGCGTGCAACGGCCAGCACATCCCGCCAGGTGGCGATGTGGTGCAGCTTGACGCCGCCATTGGCGTAGCGGGCTTCTGCTTCCTTGAAGATGCCGTAGTAGAACAGCGACATGCCGTGATCCACAACCCCGCCGGCTGCACGGATGGCATCGATGAAGGTGAACATCGAGCCGCCGACCGTCACGAGGTCTTCGATGACGAGGACGCGCGCGCCCTCGGGCATCACGCCCTCGATCTGCGCATTGCGGCCATGGCCTTTCGGCTTCTTGCGCACATAGATCATCGGCAGCCCGAGGCGATCGGCGAGCAGGGCGGCGAAGGGAATGCCCGCCGTCTCGCCGCCGGCGATCACGTCGATGCGCTCGAAGCCGACATTGCGCGTCAGCGTCGCGGCGGCGAAATCCATGATGGCCGAGCGGATGCGCGGATAGGAGAGCAGCTTGCGGCAATCCATATAGACCGGGGAGGCCATGCCGGAGGCGAGCTTGTAGGGTTCCTCGGGGCGGAAATGCACCGCCTTGATCTCCCACAGCATGCGGGCCATCAGCTCCGCCATCACATCTCTGTCCGGAAAGGAATTGGAAAACATCGGCATCTCCCGCATGATTTTGTCTTCGTGCGCATAGCAGCAAGAGCCGCGGCTTTCCAGCGCTCGCGCAACGAAAAACCCTCCCCGGAGGCCGGGGAGGGTTTCTGGAGGACCGGATTTTGCCGTTGACTTAAGCGCCGCGGCGGGCATCGACCGAGATGGAGCCCGGACCGAAGGCGGCGAGCACGAGGAAGCCGCCGGCGATCGTGATGTTCTTCCACATCATCAGGCCGTTGAAGACGGTCAGCAGGCCGTTGGCGGCTTCCGGGAAGTCCGGATTGTTGATCGCGCCGCTGTGGAAGACGAGAGCGGTGAACACGCAGAAGGCAGCGAGCAGGTAGGCGGCGATCTTCGTCTGGAAACCGACGAGGATAGCAAGGCCGGCGACGACTTCGAAGATGCCGGCGAGATAGGCGAGCGCGGTAGAAGCCGGCAGGCCGGCATTGGAAATCATCCAGGCGGTGCCCGAAGGATCGATCAGCTTGGGGAAACCGGCGGTGAGGAACATGAGGGAGAGAAGAATGCGTCCGACGAGGACGACGACGTTCTGCGGCATGGGTAAGCTCCTGAGGCTTGGCGTTTGCGTTGGCAGAGAGATACCAGCTTTCCGTCGTCAAACTAGTCAGTACATCAGAAGACAGATCGTTCTCATTTAGTGAACGATCACCTGTTCCCGCCGGAACAGAAACCGGCGCGGCCCTGTGCGAAAAGGAGACACACCCCGCCTCCCTTCTCCGGATCCTCCATGCGCCACACTGTCCTCGCCCTGGTTCTCGCTTCCGCAGCTCTCGCCTTCAGTGCCCCCGGCCAGGCCGGCGCCTCCTATGCCTATGCCCAGCAGGGCTACTATGGCCACTACCAGCAGACCTGCATCACCAAGCGCATGCGCACGGAAGACCGCACGGGCAAGACCGTCACCAAACGTGTGCGGATCTGCCAATAGCGCGGGACCATCAGGATCGATCCGTTCTTTTCTGTTGCAAGCGCTCACCGGCTGGGCGAAGATTTCGGTTGAGCGGCCCGTCTTCATCCTGTCAGGGGCGGCCGGGGGAAACCGGATATGAACGAGATCAACAAGAGTGCCGCGTTTTGGCGTTCTTTTCCGATTTTCGAGGGCTTCAGCAAGGAAACGATCGGCGAGATCGCGTCCATCGCGACCTGGCGCCGCTGGCCGGCGGGAACGGTCATCTTCCAGCGCGGCGACGAGGGCACCTATCTCATCGTGCTCGTCTCCGGCCGCATCAAGCTGTCGCTGATCACCCCGCAGGGCAAGGAACTGTCGCTGCGCCAGCTCGAAGCCGGCTCCATTCTCGGCGAAATGGCGATCCTCGACGGTCAGCCGCGCTCGGCGGACGCGACCTCCGTCACGCCGACCGAAGGCTATGTCATCGCCAAGCGCGATTTCCTCGACGTGCTGACCCGCAATCCGACGGCCGCGCACGCGATCATCCACTATCTCTGCACAAAGCTGCGCGAGACGACCGAGCAGCTGGAAACCATCGCGCTCTACGATCTCGATTCCCGCGTTGCCCGCTTCTTCCTCGCGACGCTGCGCAACATCCATGGCGACGAGCTACCCGACAGCGCCAATCTCCAGCTTTCGCTCAGCCAGGGCGAGATTGCCAGCATCGTCGGCGCAAGCCGGCCGAAGATCAACCGGTCGATCCTGGCGCTGGAAGAGGCCGGCGCGATCCGCCGCAACGACGGCATCATCCATTGCCATATCGGCCGGCTGCAGGCCATCGCCGAGCCGGATGACGACTAACAGGCCGGCGGCCCGGAACGGGAGCGGCCGATCATGATCGCCAAGAAATACAGACCGCTTGTCGCCGGGCTCGTCGCCAGCCTTGCCGGAGCGCTTGCCCTGTACGTCATGGGCGAGACGGCGCTGGAGCAGCAGCGCGAGTTCTATTTCGACGCGCTGACCCAGGCTATTCCGACCGCCAAGAGTGACGAGATCGTGGTGGTCGATATCGATCGCAAGGCCTTCCAGAGCGTGCCGGGCCGCGAATGGACGCGCAGCCAGACCGCCGATCTCATCGACCGCCTCGCCGCCGCCAAGCCCACCGCCATTGCTTTCGATTTCGTCTTCAGCACCGATTGCGCGTCCGACGAGCCGGCCAATGCCGCACTTGCCGGCGCCATCGCCAAGGTGCCGACCGTGCTGGGCTTCCTGATCGGCGAGGCGATGGACGGTGCGCCGCATCCGGTGCCGGCGCTTGCCCTGCAAAAGCCGGTCACGGTGCCCGATCTCTGGTTCATCGACGGCACGGAAAGCTCCTGTCCCTTCCTGCAGGACAAGGCGATCTCGGCGTCGGCCTCGTTCCTCGTCGGCGACGAGGATGCCGTGGTGCGCCGCGTGCAGGCCTATGCGATCGTCGGCAATGCCGCCTATCCAGCGCTCGGGGTGGAGGCCGCGCGGCTGGCGGCCGGCGCACGCACGCCCATTCTCGGCGGCAACCCCGTCTGGCTGCGCCACGATGCACGCATCCTCAGGCTCGACGAGGATGGCAGCCTGCGCTTCGTCGCCAGCAATGCGGCCGCCATCGGTGCGCGGACGTTTTCCGCCGCCGACGTCGTCGCCGGAAAGTTTCCGACGGACAGGATCACAGGAAAGGTCGTGCTGATCGGCAGCAGCCTGCCCAATCTTGGCGGCCTGCGCGCCAGCGCCTCCATGCCGCTCGAGCCTTCCGTGCAGATCCATGCCGATGTCGCCAATGCCATCCTGACGGACCATATCCCGACGCGCGATCCCGGCCTTGCGCCTGCCGAGGCAGGTTTTGCATTCCTCATGGGAGCGGCAGCGGCGCTGGCGGCGACGCGGCTTCGCCCGCTCTTTGCGGCGGTCGCCGGCGTCACCCTCGTCGGTCTGGTCTTCGGCGCCTCCGGGCTGCTCTATCTGCGCACGGCGCTGTTGTCCGATGCTATCGGCGTCTCGCTGGTCGTCGCTACGGCGGCACTCGTCACCGGCCTTCTGCAATTCACCCATATCCGCCGCGCGGAAGCGACGGCGCGCCAGCGCTTTGGGCAATACCTGCCGCAATCGGTCGTCTCACGCTATATCGACAATCCCGACATGGCGCGGGTCGCCGGCGAAGAGCGGCAGGTGACAGCGCTCTTCACGGACATCGAGGGTTTCTCGGCACTCGCGCAAAAAATCGGCCCGCACGACCTCGTCAAGCTGCTCGACATCTACTTCTCTGAGGTCAACGCGCTGGTCGCGGGCCATGGCGGCATGGTGGACAAGGTGGTGGGCGACGCCGTGCACGCCCTGTTCAACGCGCCCGACGATCTCGACCGCCATGTCGACAAGGCGCTCGCCTGCGCCGACGACATCCGCACCCTGACCGAAGAGATGCGCCGCCGCCCCGCCTTCCTGGAAAAGGATTTCGGGCGCACGCGCATCGGCGTCGAGACCGGCATGGCGGTGCTGGGTGAAGTCGGCACCGGCGGCAAGCTCGACTACACGGCCCATGGCGACGCCGTGAACCTCGCCGCACGCCTGCAGGATGCCAACAAGTTCCTCGGCACCCAGATCTGCGTCGGCCCGCGCGCGGCCAGTGAAACGAGCCGCACGCTGCGCGCCATCGGTAATCACGAGATCCGCGGGTTCGGAACGATGGACCTGTTCACGCTGGACTAGCGGATACCGACGCTGGCATAGGCCTCGCGGATGCGCGCTTCACCCCATTTGACCACATCGCCGGGGGCAGCACCCGGCGCGCTGATCTCGACGCCCTCGCCGCCGGAGACCGACCTGGTCACGCCGCCGCCGGTGACCTCGACGCGGCCGTGCTCGACGAAGACGGCGAAGGGCGCCTTTCGGCTCGGCCCGGCGAAGAATTTCGTGCCGCGCACGCCGATCATGCCGAAGGTCGTGCGCATGGTGAGATCGATCTTGGGCAGGCCCTCCGGCCGGTCGAAGACCATCTGGCCGGTGCCGAGTTCGATGATGCCGCCTTGGCCGGCGATGAAGGTATCGATCAAAAGCTCCGTCTCGCTGCCGAGCATCAGGCTGGTATCCTCGCCGAGCGCCAGTTCGGCGAAGCTTTCCTTGCCGGTTTTCACGAAGTCATGGTCCATCAGGCTCGCGCCGGCCTTCAGGCCTTCCTGATGCTCGGCATGTTTGCGGCTGACATCACCGGTGATTTCGACGGCCTTGCCGATGATCGTATTGGCCTGTGTGGCGCGAAGACCCGCGCCGAGAAGCGCCAGCGTGCTGCCGGCGATGAACAGCCTGCGGCTGAGGGTGACGGGGCGGAACGTATCGAGCGTTGGCATGACACACCTTTCGCGGGACACAACGCCCGCCTGGATGAATTGAACCCGGGCGCCGCGCTACATCCACCGTGCACACCGCCAGCAATGACTACCCTTATGCGCCGCCTCCCGTCATCCCTCTGTTCCCGCGGAAACAGCCGTTTTGCACCGTTCGTCTAAGGTGCCTCCATCAACGAAGGGAGACGGATCATGAACACGCGATCCAACATGCTGAAGACGGCTGGCCGCGCCCTTTTCTTCGCGGTCCTTCTGGCGGGTGCCGATGGTGCGCGTGCCAACACCATCGACGCCAAATGCGATGCCGCCGCCGGCAGCCGCTACGATGTGACCCGCAACACGGCCTTCGCGCCGGTGGCGCTTGAGGATATCGAGATCGGCGCCGCGCTTTCGGCCTGCCGCGAAGCCTACAATTCCCTCCGCAGCCCCCGCATGGCCTTCCAGCTGGCGCGCGCCCTGGAGCGCGCCGGCCAGGATCTCGAGGCGATGAAGCTCTATGCCGAGGCCGCAGCGCTCGGCCATACGGTCGCCATGGTCAACTACGGCGCAATGCTCGGCAAGCGCGGCGATCCGGCCGCCGAATTCAGCCATTACAAAAAAGCCGCCGAACTGGGCGACATGCTCGGCGCGTACAATCTCGCCGTCGCCTATCGCGATGGCATCGGCACCGAGGTGAACGGCACGGAAGCCGCCCGTTGGTTTGACAAGGCCGCCGCCAGCGGCGACGAGACCGCCGCCTTCAATCTCGGCGTGCTGCTCGACGACGGCAGCCTTGTCGCCGAGGACAATGCGCGGGCCGCCGCCTACTACAAGCTCGCCGCCGAACGCGGCAGCATCGACGCCATGATCAATCTCGGGCTGATGCTGGAGACGGGCGAAGGTGTCGCCCAGGACCTCACCGCCGCCGCCGGCTATTTCGAGCAGGCGGCTGACAAAGGCGACAGTTTCGGCAAGCTGAAGATCGGCCTGATGCAGCAGAGCGGTACCGGCATCGTCAAGAACATCGAACAGGCCGTGACCAGCCTCGTCGCCGCCTTCGAGATGCGCGATGTCGATCTCGAAGTCATCCTGCTCGACCAGCCGGAGCAGCTGTCCGCCGATGCGCGCCTCGCCATCAAGCAGGTGCTGGCCAACCAGGACCTGATCGAGGACGCCAATACGGCGGAGATCGACCCGATTACGCTCGGCGCCATCGAGAAGCACTACGCTGCGAAGTGAAAAAGCAAAGCCCCGGAGCGGCAGGACGTCGTTCCGGGTCTTTTTGTCTTAGCGGATTTCGCCGGCCTGCGGGCCCCAAGTGTCGGTCATGGCGAAACCATCGGCCAGCGGATCGGTCGGGTCGAGTGCGATCTGGTGCAGGCCGAAGGTCCAGCCGCGGCCGGTGATGGTCGGGATGATCGCCTTGCGGCCGCCGACGACCGTCTCGGCCTCAAGCCCCACCTCGAACTGCGAACCGATGATCGAGCGCGAACGGAATGTGTCGCCGACCTTGACGAGGCCGCGGGCATGCAGCGTGGCGAGGTTCGCCGAATTGCCGGTGCCGCACGGCGAGCGGTCGACGCGGCCGGGCCACATGGTGGTGGCGGTGCGCACGGTGCCGTCAGGATCGCGATCGCGGAACATGACATAGGCGACGCCATTGATTTCCGGAATCTCGGGATGCACGACCTTCATCGACTTGTTGATGAGATCCTTCAGCGCCATGCCGGCATCGACCAGCGCGCGGGCATTGGCCTTCTCGATCTTGGTGCCGATCTGGTCGACATCGACCAGCGCATAGAAGATGCCGCCATAGGAGATGTCGAAACGCACGCGGCCCCAATGCGGCGTGTCGATCTCGACATCCAGCGCCTCGACGAAGGACGGCACCATGGTGAGCTTGACCTTCTCGCAGCGGCCGTCGCGGCAGGTCGCCGTCGCCTTGACGAGGCCGGCGGCCGTGTCGAGCACGACGACCGTTTCCGGCTCCTTCATTTCGACGATGCCGGATTCGAGCAGCGCGGTCGTGATGCAGATCGAGTTGGAGCCCGAGGAGGCATGCGCCTGGTCGGCCTGCAGGATGATGAAGCCGGCATCGGCCTCCGGACGCTTGGCCGGCAGAAGCAGGTTCACCGAACCAGTCGCGGCCGCACGCGGCTCCAGGCACAGGAAGCGGCGCAGGCTGTCATCCACCGTGTTGATGTAATTGAGCTGCTCGGCGATGGTATTGCCGGGGATTTTCGGCACGCCGCCGATCGCCACCTTGCCGATCTCACCCTCGCAATGAACGTCCAGCAGCTGGATCGTGCGCTTCCATCTCATGTCGCTATGCTCCGTTTGGTCAGCCTGCCGGCTGCATCGGCTTCCTGATATATCAGATCGTCATGCGTTCCAACTGCTTTTCATGCGACAGGTTCGCACGCTACGAATGCATCCGGCGCAGCCTTCATTCTGCGCCCGAAACAGCCCCGCCGCGAGACCTTTTCATGACCAAGCTCATTGTCTTTACCGACCTGCATATGGTGCCCGAGGGCACGAAGATCATCGGCCTCGACCCCTATGAACGGCTGCTTGCCGGCATCGAGCATGTCAACCGCTACCACGCGGATGCCGACAGGGTGATCTTCACCGGCGACCTGACGCACCGCGCCGACACCCTGTCCTATGAGCGCCTGCACGGCCTCTTGGCCAAACTCGTGCCGCCGGCCGCCATCACCATCGGCAACCACGATTATCGCGACCGCTTCCTGGAAACCTTCACCCATGTGGCACCCGACGAAAACGGCTTCGTGCAGCAGGCGATCGATTTTCCCGATTGCCGCGTTGTGCTGCTCGATACGCTTTTCGCCCCGCCCTACGATTATCCGCTGAGCCATGCCGGCTATCTCTGCGAGACGCGCCTCGCCTGGCTCGACAGGACGCTGTCGGACGCCGGCACCCTGCCCGTCCTTCTCTTTATGCACCACCCGCCGCACCGGACCGGCTTTACCGGCATGGACGCGATCCGGCTCTCCAACGAGCACGCCTTCTACGATCTGGTGCTCAAGCACGGCAATGTCCGCCACATCTTCGCCGGCCACGTGCACCGCACGATCGGCGGCTCGCATCGCGGCATTCCCTTTTCGATCTTCAAGAGCCCGGTGCATCAGCAGCCGATGCCTTTCGACGCGCCGAACGCCTCGCTTTCGGTCGACGAACCCGCCGCCTACGGCATCGTCGTGGTGACGCCGGAGGGCCTTCAGGTGCATCACGAAGACTACGAAATCGCCAAGCGGGATTCGGAAATCGCCTGAGGCCTACGTTACCGCGCGTTACAGATCGTGATGTCCTTTAGACATGATGCGGGAACCGATCCCGGCATGTCACGTTGTCTCCGCCGAAGGGGTGGGAAACCCAATCTTCCAAGGAGAAAGACATGCGTAAGATTCTTATGGCCGGTGCCGCTCTGGCCCTAATCGGCGCGTCCGTCGCCCATGCCGACGATCGCGACAAGGAAGTTCTCGGCGGCACCGCCATGGGCGCTGCCGGCGCCACGGCGGGCGCTGTCGTCGGCGGCCCGGTCGGCGCCGTCGTCGGCGGCATGGTCGGTTTCGCCATCGGTGCGGATGCGGCCGTTCCCGATGATGCCCGCGTCTATGTGATGAAAAACCCGACGCCGCCGGTCGTGCTGGACGGCCAGCTGACGGCCGATACGCGCTTCGACAACACGATTGCGCTGACGCCGATCCCGGACCATCCGGATCTCGCCTATGTCTATGTCGACAACCGCCCGGTCATCGTGCGCGCGGATAGCCGCCAGGTGATCTATGCGCCCGAGGTCGAGACAACGGCAAGTATTTCCGGCGACATTCCCGAGGCGACCATTACTTATGTGGAACGCCATCCGGTCGAGCCCGTCGTGCTGGAAGGTCCCGTCCAGGCCGGTGCGGTGGTCCCCGATACGGTGCAGATCGTCGAGGTGCCGGAAAATCCGAGCTACGGCTATATCTATGTCGACCAGCGCCCGGTGCTCGTCGATCGCAGCTCGCGCGAAGTGATCTGGGTCCGCTAAGCCGGACACAGGCGGATAACGAAAGGGCGGCTCCTTGCGGGGCCGCCCTTTTTATTACTGTCCGGCTGCCGTGACCGCCGTGTCCTCGACGGACCGGCCGAGGCGACGCCACTGGTCGTCGTAGTTCTTTCGGGTGACGGGATCGAAGACGGCGATTGGCGTGGAGACGACGACGCTTGCCGCGCTGCCGACCGTCTCGGCTGTGCCGAGCGCCACCGCGCCGAGCCGGTCGCCGAAGCCCACTTGTGAATCCGTCACGGTCTGGCCGTCGATCAGCCGGTTGCCGATGAGGCGCACGACCTCCGGGCTTTCGGCGAATTTGCCGTGGTTCAGGCTGTCGCCGGATTTCAGCGCCGTCAGGTCGAGCACCGTAATGCCCTGCTTTTCCAGCATCGAGCGATAGGGCTCCTGCGACGGATCGATCTGGCCGAGCCGGTCGACATTGCCGGAGATGCGGCGCGACAGCGTCAGCGCCCGGTCGTCCCGCGAGACGAACAGCGTGAATTGCGGCCGCTCCTTGCCGAGCGCACGCAGCTGCTGTCCGAACACGTCGACGTCGAGATCGGGCGAGGCAAGAATGACCTGCTGGATCTTCTTCGGCACGCGCCCGTTGCGGATCGCCATCTGGCGCAGCGTCTCGACGGCCAGCCACGTGCCCATCGAATGGGCCATGATGGTGATCTCGCCGACCTTCGGCGAGGCGACCGCAGCACTCAACAGTTCTTCCAGCGCATCGCGCGAATAGTTGGTGCTTTCCTTGTCGTAGGAATAATCGAAGATGCTGGCGCGCGAGGGCCAGGTGAAGATGATCGGCGCCGCGTCGGTCTTGGAATCATGCACGATCTGCGCAAAGCGATAGACGGCATCCTCGTAGCGGTTGTTGAAGCCGTGCACGAAGATCAGCACGCGCCGGCTTTTCGGCAGGTTGCGGTCGAGCCAGGCGCTCCCGGCCTTCTGCTTGTCGATCGCCGTCACCCTGACCGTCGCAAAATCCTTCAGCGGATCGGCCGGCAGCTTCTTCGGCCATTGCACCTGGCCGATCTTGCGCTTGTCATCGGGCGGAATGGAGACGGCGATGTCGCGCAGCTGGAGATCCGAGCCGCGTTCGCCGGAAAACAGCACGCCCGGCTGCTCGGAGGGCGCGCGCGTGGTCGCGACGAGCAGATCGACAGTCGAAACGCCGGGCGGCGCCTCGCCGCTCGGCACCAGCACGCCCTCGGGCCGGCCGGCGCAGCCCGCTATCAGAACCATCCCGGCGACAATCACGCGACGCAATACGCGCGGCATTTCGCGGTGCATCATGTCCCGCTTCCTTCCGCTTTCCAGTTTTCGCCTATGCGGCGCACCGATGTCCCTGCTTAGCGGAGTGAGATGCGGTTTAGAAGACAAGCCGTGCGGTAGAACCCATCGGCGTCCGTATGCGTGGCATATCGGTCACGCCGGCCCGGACGACTGGCCGCCCAGCGCATCGGTGATGCGGGCGCGGCCGACGCAGATGACGTTTTCCATGGCGCGGCGTGCGCCATCCTCGTCGCGGCGGCGGATTTCCTCGACGATACGCATGTGGTTTGCCGCGACATCGCCGATCTTGATGCGGTCGGAAGCCGGCGAACTGAGCTTGAAAACCCCGGCCAGCGCCGCCTCGATCAGGCTGCCGACGGTGCGCATGAAGGGGTTGCGCGCGGCGTCCATCACGGCGAGATGGAAGCGCAGGTCCGCCAGCGCTAAGGTCTCCGGCGTGTGCTCGGGATCGCCCATGGCGACGGCGAGCAGCATCATCTGGTTGATATCCGCCTCCGTCGCGTGGCGCGCGGCAAGCGCTGCGGCCTGCGGCTCGAAGCCGAGGCGGATTTCGCTGAGATGGATGAGGAAGACATCATCGACGCCGACGGCGAAGTGCCAGGTCAGGATATCACTGTCGAAGAGGTTCCACTGGTCCTTCGGCGTTACCCGCGTGCCGATGCGGGCGCGCGGCACGACGAGGCCCTTGGCGGCAAGCGTCTTCATCGCCTCGCGGATGACGGTGCGGGATACGCCGAAGCGCGCCTCCATTTCCGCATCGCCCGGCAGGGTGGCGCCCACCGGAAATTCGCCCGCGATAATCGCCTTGCCGAGTTCGCCCACCACCTGCGAGTGGCTGGTGCGCGCCACCGCTCCGTTCATCATGGTTTCGAGCAGACCTGTTTTCCGCACCGCTTCGCCCTCCGTCTAGCAACAGAGTGGGTGGGCGGGAGGCGGCGTGCGCAGGAAATCAGGCATGCCGCCTCCGCCTGTCGGTGACGAGGATCAGCCCCTTCTGCAACAGGATGAAGGCGAAGAGCAAAAGACCGATCAGGATCTTCGTCCACCAGCTCGACAGCGAGCCGTCGAAGGTGATGTAGGTCTGGATGAGGCCCTGGATGAGGATGCCGACCAGCGTGCCCGCGATGAAGCCGGAGCCGCCGGTGAGCAGCGTGCCGCCGATGACGACCGCGGCGATAGCGTCCAGCTCCACGCCCACCGTCGCCAGCGAATAGCCGGCCGAGGTGTAGAGCGAGAAGACGATGCCCGAGAGGCCGGCGAGGAAGCCCGAGAGCGCATAGATCCCGATCGTCGTGCGCCCGATCGGCACGCCCATCAGCCGCGCCGTCGCAGCCCCGCCGCCGAGTGCATAGACATTGGCGCCGAAGCGGGTGCGGTGGGCAATGAGGATGCCGAGCGCGAAGACGAGCAGCATCAGCCCGCCGATCAGCGTGATGCGCCCGCCGCCGGGCAGCTTGTAATAGGCGCTTTTCAGCGTCGCATAGAACGGGTGCTTGATCGGGATCGAATCGATCGACAGCACGAAGGCCATGCCGCGCGCCAGAAACATGCCGGCGAGCGTGACGATGAAGGGCGGCATTTCCAGATGGTGGATGATCGCCCCCATCAGCGCGCCGAAGGCCGTGGTGATGGCGAGCGCCAGCACGAAGGCGACGAGCGGATGGATCGACGTCGCCTGGAGCAGCACGGCGAGGAAGACGCCGGTGAAGGCGATGACCGCGCCGATGGAGAGATCGATGCCGCCCGAAAGGATGACGAAAGTCATGCCGACGGCGGCGATGCCGAGAAAGGCATTGTCCGTCAGCAGGTTACCGATGACGCGCGTCGACAGCATGTTGGGATATTGCGCAATGCAGACGGCATAGGCGATCAGGAAGATCGCGATCGTCGCGGTGAGCGGAAGGTAACGCGGGTTCATTTCGCCTCCCCGGCCGTCTTCTTGTCCGATGCGCGGGCACGGGAAAGGAAGACGAAGGCCGACTGCGCACGCGGCGACTGGATGACGAGGATCAAAACGATGATCGCCGCCTTGATGATGAGGTTGAATTCCGGCGGAAATCCCGAAAGCAGGATGCCGGTATTGACCGACTGAATGATCAGCGCGCCGATGAGCGAGGCGGCAATCGAGAAGCGCCCGCCGAGCAGCGAGGTGCCGCCGACGACGACCGCCAGGATCGCGTCGAGTTCCAACCAGAGACCGGCGTTGTTGGCGTCCGCACCGCGGATATCCGCGGCGGCGATGATGCCGGCAAGCGCGGCGCAGAGGCCCGACAGCACGTAGGCCGCAATCAGCAGCACGCCCGTCGAGACCCCCGACAGCATGGCGGCGCGGCGGTTGACGCCGAGTGCCTCGATCAGCATGCCGAGCGCCGTTCGCCGCACGAGGAGCGCCACCAGCAGGCCGAAGATGAGCCAGATGACGACGGGCATGGGCAGGCCGAACAGCGAGCCGCTGCCGATGAAGATCAGCCCCTCGTCGTTGAAGGTGAGGATGGCGCCCTCGGTGACCAGCTGCGCGATGCCTCGCCCGGCCACCATCAGCACCAGTGTCGCGATGATCGGCTGGATATCGAGCACGGCGACGAGGATGCCGTTCCACAACCCGCAGAGAATGCCGGTGCCGAGCGTGATCAGCAGCGTCATGGCGAGCGAATGGCCGGACGTGATGGCGGCGGCCGCCACCGCCCCGCAGATCGCCATGACGGCGCCGACAGAAAGATCGATGCCCTTTGTTGCGATGACGACCGTCATGCCGATGGCAAGCAGCGCCACCGGCGCGCCGCGGTTCAGGATGTCGATCACGCTGCCGTAGAGCCGGCCATTCTGCATTTCCAGCCGGAAGAAGCCGGGAAAGGCGATGGAGACCATCAGCAGGATGACGGCGAGTGCCGCGACCTGCGGGAAGAGCCTGACCGCATAGGCCTTCAGTGTCGCGTTCATGCGTCCGTCCTCCCGGTTGAGGCGGCAATGGCCTCGACGATGCCGTCGGTCGTCACCTGGCTGCCCACGAGTTCGGCGACATGCGCCCGGTCGCGCAGCACGATGACGCGGCTCGAATAGGCGACGAGTTCTTCCAGTTCGGACGAGATCACGATCAGCGACATGCCTTTCTCGCAGAGCTCCTCGATGAGGCGGATGATTTCCGCATGCGCCCCGACATCGATACCGCGGGTCGGCTCGTCGAGGATCAGGAAATCCGGGTTGGTGGCGAGCCAGCGCGCCAGGATCGCCTTCTGCTGGTTGCCGCCCGATAGAAGCCTGATCGGCTTCTCGCGGTCGCTGGTGCGGATATCGAGCGCCTTGATGTAGTCGTCGGCCAGCCGGTCCTGCTCGCCGCGGCTGATCGGCCGCGCCCAGCCGCGCCTTGCCTGAAGGGCGAGCGCGATATTCTCGCGCACCGAGAGATCGCCGATGATGCCGTCCACCTTGCGGTCCTCCGGGCAGAAGCCGAATTTCTCGCGGATGGCGGATCGCGGCGAGGAGAGGTCGAGCGTTCGGCCGTCGGCTTCCGCCGTGCCGCTATCGGCCCGCTCGGCACCGAACATGATTTCCGCCGTCTCGGTGCGGCCCGAGCCGAGCAGGCCGGCAATGCCGACCACCTCGCCCCTGCGCACATCGAGATCGAAGGCCTGGATATGGCCCTTGCGGCCGAAATTGCGAAAGCGGAAACGGACCTCGGCGCCCTCGCCCTTCGCGCCATGCTCCGCCGCCACCTCCTGCACCAGCTCGCGGCCGAGCATCATGGCGATGAGATCGCGGCGCGGCAGGTCCGCCGTGGCGCGCGTGCCGACCAGCTTTCCATTGCGCAGCACGGTGATGCGGTCGGAAATGTCGTAAACCTGCTCGAGGAAGTGGGTGATGAAGATGATGCCGAGGCCGCGCGCCTTCAGGCGGCGCACGATGCGAAACAGCATCGCCACCTCATGCGCATCGAGGCTGGCCGTCGGCTCGTCGAGGATCAGAACCTTGCCGGAGAGATCGACCGCGCGCGCAATGGCGATGACCTGCTGCACCGCCACCGAATAGGCGGCAAGCTCGGCGGTCACGTCGATATCGAGATCGTATTCGGCAAGCAGCGCCTTCGCGCGCCGGTTCATTTCGCGGCTGTCGATGAAGCCGAAACGCTTCGGCTGGCGGCCGAGGAAGAGGTTTTCGGCGACCGTCAGGTTCGGCAGGAGATTGACCTCCTGATAGACCGTGCCGATGCCGAGGTTCTGCGCTTCCAGCGTGCTCTGCGGATCGACGTCCGCGCCGTCGAGCAGGATGCGCCCGCCATCGCGGCGATAGGCGCCGGTCAGGCATTTGACGAGCGTCGATTTGCCCGCACCGTTTTCGCCGAGCAGCGCATGCACTTCGCCGCGCTGCAGTGAAAAATCGACGCCGTCGAGCGCCCGGGCACCGGGAAAGATCTTGTCGACCGCGGTTGCCGAAAGAATGGAGGTACTCGCCTGCATGATCCCACCCGTGTGACGTCTGCCGCCCGCCGCCCCAAGGGGAGACGGCAGGCGAGCCGGCGGATCCGGCAAGAAAACCGGATCAGCCGAATGCTAGGGGGAAGATACCCCGCGTCAAGTCAGGAGCCGGACGCGGGACCCCGGGAAGAGATCAGTAGCCGAGGCCCTTCTTCTCCTCGTAGACCTTCTGCGGATCGTCGGCTTGTGTATAGAGCTTCGATTCCGTCTGGATCCACTTCGGCGGCTCCTTGCCGTCCTTGAGGAAGGCATCGAGCGCGTCGAGCGCGGGGCCGGCCATGTTGGGCGTCAGCTCCACGGTGGCGTTCGCCTCGCCGGCGGCCATGGCCTGGAAGATATCCGGAACGGCGTCGATGGAGACGACGAGGATATCCTTGCCCGGCTTCAGGCCGGCTTCCTTGATCGCCTGGATGGCGCCGACGGCCATGTCGTCGTTATGGGCGTAGAGCGCGCAGATGTTCTTGCCGCCGTCTTCCGCCTTCAGGAAGCTTTCCATGACTTCCTTGCCCTTGGTGCGGGTGAAGTCGCCGGTCTGGCTGCGGATGATCTTCAGGTTGTCCTTGCCGGCGAGCGCCTCTTCAAAGCCCTTCTTGCGGTCGATGGCCGGCGACGAGCCCGTCGTGCCCTGCAACTCGACGACGTTGCACGGCTTGCCGGCAACGGTATCGACCAGCCACTTGCCGGCGACATTGCCTTCATGGACGAGGTCGGAGGTGACGGCTGTCAGGTAGAGGTCCTTCGAGGCATCGACCGTGCGGTCGAGCAGGATGACCGGGATTTCCGCATCCTTGGCTTCCTGTAGCACTTCATCCCAGCCCGTGGCGACGACGGGGGCGATCAGGATGGCATCGACGTCCTGCGCGATGAACGAGCGCAGCGCCTTGATCTGGTTTTCCTGCTTCTGCTGGGCGTCGGCGAATTTCAGGTCGATGCCGCGCTTTTCGGCCTGCTGCTTGGTGAGCGTCGTTTCGGCAGCGCGCCAGCCGGATTCCGAACCGATCTGCGAAAAGCCGATGGTGAGGTCGGCGGCGGATGCGGCGCTGAACATCGAGGCAGCAAGGATCGTGGCACTTGCGAGTGCGATTTTGAATTTCATGATGTCCTCCCAAAGAAAGCTGCTCCTCAGCAGCAGGCATAAAACATCATATTGTATTACTATTGTAAACGGCCAAAAGTTGCCAGAAGCGATTTTTTTGATCGCATCGCGGGAACGCGGATTTCCGGCAGCAGGTAGAAACGCAAAAAGCGCCGAAACGGCGCACGAAAAATCCGCTCAAGCGGAACGCAATCAACCAGATTATTCAGAAAGAGAAATGGCGCACCCGAAGAGATTCGAACTCCTGACCCCCAGATTCGTAGTCTGGTGCTCTATCCAGCTGAGCTACGGGTGCGCTGACAGCGGGGCGTTTGATGCCCGTCTGTGAGGCGGTTCACTAAAGGGTACTCCGGGTTATTGCAAGCGTCTTTCTCAGAAAAAATGCACTTTTTTCACCGTCCCGTCATATCCGGCGGCAAGCGCCTCAGAAATCAGGCGCGGTGACGGAAGGCGTCGAGGGGGACGGGGCGGTCGGGCAGCTCGATGCGGAAGAGCGTGCCAGGGGTCGCCTTTTCGACGAGCGCGATCGTGCCGCCATGGGCGAGCACCAGCTCGCGGGCGATGGCGAGGCCAAGGCCCGTGCCGCCGGAGCGCACGGAGCCGCGGAAGGCGGCGAAGAGGTTTTCGCGCGCTTTCGCCGGCATGCCGGGACCGTTGTCGTCGATGGCGATCGAGACGACCGCGCCGGTGCGCAGGCCCGTCACCATAACGGCGCGGCGCTCGCCGCCGGGGTCCTGCGCCAGCGCCTCCACGGCGTTGCGGCAGAGATTGTGAATGACGCGGAAAAGCTGCTCGCCATCGGCATCGACCTCGAGCGCCGGCTCGATCTGCACCACGAAATCGATATCGCCGCGCGTATCGAGCGCCAGAACCTCCGACACCTCCTGCACCAGCGGGCGCAGCGCCACGAAGCGGCGGCGCGGTTCCGGCTCACGCATGCGGCCGTAGGAGAGTACCTCGTTCGTATAGCCCACCGCCCGGTCGATGCTGCGCAGCAGTTTTGGCGCGACGCGCTTGACGACCGGGTCGTCCACATCGGACAGGCGGTCGGACATCAGCTGCGCTGAGGAGAGGATGTTGCGCATGTCGTGATTGATCTTCGAGACGGCGAGCCCGAGATCGGCGAGGTTCTTCTGTTCCTTCAGCGTGCGCTGGAGCGTTTGCTGCATGGCGGCCAAATGGATGCCGGCGACAGCGATCTCGTCACGACCACCCGAGGGCACCAGCACGCGCGCGGGATTGGCGGGATCGGCGGTGAAGGCCTGGATGTTTTCCGTCATCCGGCGCACCGGCCGGATCAGCAGGCGGTTGAGCGCGAAGAAGATCGGGCTTGCCGTGACCAGTGAGATGATCATCGAGAGGATGAAGACGTTGCGCGCATAGGTGAGCATGGCGCGGCGCAGCTTCTGTTCGTCGAGCAGAAGCTCGATGCGCGTGCTTGTCTCGCCGACCGGGCCGTAGACGCGGATGACGCGTTTGCCGCCAAAGAGCAGCGTGTCGAAAGCATCGTAGACCGCCGTCGGCAGCGACACGTCGGACAGGTCGTATTGCGCGTCGATGCTCGGCGGCATGTCGAGAGCCGCCACCATGCGCGAGGCATCCGCTTTTTTGAGCACGATCGCTTTGGCGCCGGTCGCCATCAGCGCTTCCTGCTGCACGGAGCGCGGCAGTTCCTGATCCGGCAGGCCCTCGATGACGACGCTGGCGGCGGCTGCCGTGTTCAGGCGGTCACGCAGCCATTGCAGGCGCATATTGGCGACCGAGGGGGCGAAGATCAGCACTTCGGCAATCATCACGAAGGCGGCGGTGAGCAGCAGCAGGCGGCCCGACAGGCCGGACAGATACCCGGCCGCCGGCACCGGCGC
>NZ_JBLZPH010000024.1:0-13309 GCF_049199205.1 Shinella sp. M31
CAGCATGACGGTCTTGATGCCAAGATCCCGGAGGGCCTTGAGGCCGGCGGCGGCATCCGCACGCGGTTCGTCGCGCATCGCGATGGCGCCGGCCAGCACGCCATCGACGATCAGCAGGGAGACGGTCTTGCCGTCGTCGTTGAGCGCGGTTACGGAAGCCTGAATTTCGGCTGACAAGGCGACACGCTCGGCGGCGGCCTTCGGCGAGGCGAGGAAGATTTCCTTGCCCTCGACGGTGGCCGTCACGCCCTTGCCGCCCAGCGCCCGCGAACCGGTGGCGACCGGGGCCACGATGCCGTCTTCGGCAGCCTTTGCGAGGATGGCAAGCGCCAACGGGTGGCTGGAGCCGGCTTCGAGTGCTGCGGAGAGGCGCAGCACCTCTTCGGCCGGCGCCGAGAAGGCGACGACATCGGTGACCTTGGGCTTGCCTTCGGTCAGCGTGCCGGTCTTGTCGAAGGCGATGGCCGTGAGCTTGCCGAGGCCTTCCAGCACCGCGCCGCCCTTCATCAGCAGGCCGCGGCGGGCGCCGGCAGAGAGTGAAGCGGCTATTGCCGCCGGCGTCGAGATGACCAGCGCGCAGGGGCAGCCGATCAGCAGCACCGCAAGGCCCTTGTAGACCCACTCGCTCCAAATGCCGCCGAAGAACAGCGGCGGGAGGATCGCAACGAGGGCCGCGACGACGACCACGCCAGGCGTGTAATATTTCGAGAAGCGGTCGATGAAGCGCTCGGTCGGCGCCTTGGATTCCTGGGCTTCCTCGACCAGCTTGATGACGCGGGCAATCGTGTTGTCGGCCGCAGCCGCCGTGACGCGCACGCGCAACGCCGCATCGCCATTGACCGTGCCGGCAAAGACCGTATCGCCGACTTCCTTGCGCACCGGCGTGCTCTCGCCCGTCACCGGCGCTTCGTCGATGGCGCTTTCGCCCTCGATGATCGTGCCATCGGCGGAAATGCGGTCCCCGGGGCGCACGAGGATGACGGCGCCGACCGCGAGCGTCTCGGCCGGCACCTCCTTCGTGCGGCCGTCCTCATCGAGCAGCGCCGTCTTCGGCACCAGCGTGGAAAGCGAGCGGATGCTGTCGCGCGCCCTGCCGGCCGCGACACCCTCCAGCAGTTCGCCGACAAGGAAGAGGAAGACGACCATCGCCGCCTCCTCCGTCGCATTGATGACGACGGCGCCGACGGCGGCGATGGTCATCAGCATTTCGATGGAGAACGGCGTGCCGGCCAGCGCCGCCATGACGGCACGGCGCGCGATCGGCAACAGGCCGACGACCATGGCGACGATGAAAGCATAGGTTTCGATTTCAGGAAAGAGATGGCCCACCGCGTAGGCGACGACGAGCGCGGCACCGGCGAGAATGGTCAGCCGCCCCTTCTTGCCCTTCCACCAAGGCCCCTCCGACGAGCCATGGTCATGGCCATGCAGGCCTTCGATGGCCGCCGCCTTCGGTGCATCATGGTCATGCCCGGCGTGATTATGATCTTGGCTATGACCGTGGTCATGATTGCAATTCGGGCCGTGCTCCTGTTTGCCAGTCGGCTTTTCCGCGACCGCACCGGCCGGCGTCACCACATAGCCGAGCCCGGAGGCCTTCCTGCGGATCGCCTCCAGATCGCTTTCCGCATCGTGCTGCACGCGCATCGTGCCCGCCGTCACCGAAACGGAAACGTCGGATACACCGGGCATGCGGCGCACGGCCGTATCGATCTTGCTGGCGCAGGAGGCGCAATCCATGCCCTCCACGCGGAACCGGGTCTCTTTCACATCAGCCATCGCACAATCCTCTTCAGTCTCATGACATGGTTCTACGACCTCTAGTGACTAGAGGTGCAAGGGCGAAATGTGAAATTTCTCGCCCCCTTGAAGAAACACGCGAGGGTCGCCGTATCCGGCGACCCCATTTTTCCATAGGGTTCCAGCTCAAGACGAATATTCGCGATGTGGATCATGGTGAGAGAATTTGAAATCTACGCTGGCGACACCCTTATCGGCACCACGTCTTTTGAACTCGGAGATCCGCCGATGGGTGTCGCATGTGGCGAGATGACCCCGACACCAGCCTATTCGATCGAGTATTCGAAGGCTCCCGACACCCTAAACGCTCGACTGGCTGGCGTTCCCATCCCGTCAGTTGGCGGGATGTACATAGAAGACTATCTGGAGGACTTGGGGGAAATCGCAGTCACCATTCTTGGCATCGATCACGAACTCTATGAGGAACTCTTCCTGGAGCACGTCGCGGCTTACGAAGAACAGTTCAAATCCTAGAATCGGGCTGTTCATGCACAAAACCGTGGAAGAGATGCATTGAAATGCACGACCGCACCATGCTAGGGAGCGCCCCATTGAATGCAGGTTTCATCTGCTGGTTGGGGAGGACGCCATGTCTTGGCAAACCCTCTTCCAATCGGGGATGGGCTCGGATGCCCCCCGAACGGAAGAACGCTACTCGATGCGCGCCCTTGCGGCCCGCTCTGGCTTTTACGCCGTCAGGCTGGCTGCGCCGTTGCGCCGTCCGGTGAAGACACCGCGCCTGCCCAATCTCTTCCTTGAGCGTTATCGCGACCGGGGTAACAGCGCCAAAGCGCTGTCACATCGCCGTGTCCGCACGACGATACCGTAACAGCGGCCTTTCCCCTTTTTGAACCACGCGGAGCGGGCGGTTAACGCCTCCCCTCACCCGCGTTCCTATCGCGTTGCCGGCCTTTTCGCCGGGGACCGTTCCACCGCAGCAGACAGGTGCCCGATGTCCCTGACCACACCCTATTACCTGATCGACAAGTCGAGGCTTCTCGCCAACATGGAGAAGATCGCGCGTCTTCGCGAACTCTCCGGCGCCAAGGCGCTTCTGGCGTTGAAGTGCTTCGCCACCTGGTCGGTCTTCGATTTCATGCGCGACTATATGGACGGCACCACCTCCTCCTCGCTCAACGAGGTGCGCCTCGGCCACGAGCGCTTCGGCAAGGAGACGCATGCCTATTCCGTCGCCTATGCGGATTACGAGATCGATGAGGTCGTCAGCCACGCCGACAAGATCATCTTCAACTCGGTCAGTCAGCTCGATCGCTTCGCCGACAAGGCCTCTGGCATCGTGCGCGGCCTGCGGCTCAATCCGGGCATTTCCTCCTCGACCTTCGACCTCGCCGACCCCGCCCGCCCCTTCTCACGGCTCGGCGAATGGGATGTGAAAAAGGTCGAGCCGGTGATGGACCGCATCTCCGGTTTCATGATCCACAACAACTGCGAAAACGGCGATTTCGACCTGTTCGACCGCATGCTCGGGACGATCGAGGAGAAGTTCGCGCCGCTCTTGAAAAAGGCCGAATGGGTGAGCCTCGGCGGCGGCATCCACTTCACAGGCGAGAACTATCCGCTGGAAAAATTCGCCGAGCGGCTGAAGCGTTTCTCCGGCCACTACGGCGTGCAGGTCTATCTCGAGCCGGGCGAGGCTTCGATCACCAAATCCACCACGCTGGAGGTGACGGTGCTCGACCTGCTCGACAACGGCAAGAACCTCGCCATCGTCGATGCATCGATCGAGGCGCATATGCTCGATCTCCTGATCTACCGAGAGAAGGCCAAGATTTCCCCGAACACGGGGCCGCACCGCACCATGGTCTGCGGCAAATCCTGCCTCGCCGGCGATATCTTCGGCGAGTTCAATTTCGAGAACCAATTGAAGGTCGGCGACCGCATCTCCATCCAGGATGCGGCCGGCTACACCATGGTCAAGAAGAACTGGTTCAACGGCGTGAAAATGCCGGCGATCGCCATCCGCGAACTGGACGGCACCATCAGAACGGTCCGCGAATTCACCTACGCGAACTATGAAGAAAGCCTCTCCTGAGGCTGTACCGGGTTAGAAGGAGATATCCCCCGACATGAAGAAGAACGTGCTCATCATCGGCGCCGGCGGCGTCGCACAGGTCGTCGCGCACAAATGCGCCCAGAACAACGACGTGCTCGGCGACATCCACGTCGCCTCGCGCACCAAGGCCAAGTGCGACAAGATCATCGCGTCGGTCCATGAGAAGAAGGCGCTGAAGCAGCCAGGTCTGCTGGAAGGCCATGCGCTCGACGCGCTCGATATCGAAGCCACCAAGGCGCTCATCACCGCCACCAAGTCTCAGATCGTCATCAATGTCGGCACTGCTTTCCTGAACATGTCGGTGCTGCGCGCCTGCATGGATACGGGCGTCGCCTATATCGACACGGCGATCCACGAAGAGCCGGGCAAGATCTGCGAGACCCCGCCGTGGTACGGGAATTACGAGTGGAAGCGTGCCGCCGAATGCGAAGAGAAGGGCATCACCGCCATCCTCGGCGCCGGCTTCGATCCGGGTGTGGTCAACGCCTATGCCAAGCTCGCCAAGGACGAATATCTCGACAAGGTGACGGACGTCGATATCGTCGACATCAATGCCGGCAGCCACGGCAAGTACTTCGCCACGAACTTCGACCCGGAAATCAATTTCCGCGAGTTCACCGGCGTCGTCTACTCCTGGCAGAACGGCGAATGGCAAACGAACAAGATGTTCGAAATCGGCAAGGACTACGACCTGCCGGTCGTCGGCACGCGCCGCGCCTATCTCTGCGGCCATGACGAGGTGCACTCGCTGGCCAAGAACATGGACGGCGCCAACGTCCGTTTCTGGATGGGTTTCGGCGATCACTACATCAACGTCTTCACCGTCCTGAAGAACCTCGGCCTGCTCTCCGAGCAGCCGGTCAAGACGGCCGAAGGCCAGGACGTCGTGCCGCTCAAGGTGGTCAAGGCCGTGCTGCCCGATCCGGCATCGCTCGCACCCGGCTATGAAGGCAAGACCTGCATCGGCGACTATGTGAAGGGTTTTAAGGACGGCAAGGAAAAGACCGTCTTCATCTACAACGTGGCCGACCACAAGGAAGCCTATGAGGAAGTCGGCTCGCAGGGCATTTCCTACACCGCCGGCGTTCCCCCCGTCGCTGCCGCGATGCTCGTCGCAACCGGCGCGTGGGACGTGAAGAAGATGGCGAATGTCGAGGAACTGCCGCCGAAGCCCTTCATCAACCTCCTGAACGGCATGGGTCTGCCGACCCGCATCCAGGACGAAGACGGCGACCGCGCCGTCAGCTTCTAAGCAAAACAGCCGGCCGCGTTTCCGACGCGGCCGGTGCCTGTCGGAGCGGGTCTGCATCGACTACAATGGGGACTTGCCGGCACGGGCGGCCACGCCGCGGCGCAATAAAAGACTGCGGGAGGGGGAAAACCGTGACAGCACTCAAGGACAGTCCCTACCTGCTGGCCGATGTCAGGCTCGAGGAAGGCTTCGAAAAGGACGGCGACGTCATCGTCGCCACCCGCACGGCGCTTTACGCGCTCGAAATCAAGTACGGCAGGATCGCCGCGCTGCATGCCGCCGGCAGCGCCCTTCCCGCCGGTCTGCCGATCTATCGGGCGAACGGTCGGCTCGCGCTGCCGACCATGCGCGACATGCATATCCATCTCGACAAAACCTTCTACGGCGGCCCGTGGCGGGCGCCGCGTCCGCGCCAGGGCAAGACGATCATGGACATGATCGCGCTGGAGGAAAAACTCCTGCCGCAGCTGCTGCCGACCTCCGTCGAGCGTGCGGAAGGTCTCATCGCTCTCCTGCAATCCAAGGGCAGCACGGTCGCCCGCAGCCACTGCAACATCGATCCGGTAAGCGGGCTGAAGAGCCTCGAACACCTGAAGATCGCGCTGGAAAGGCACAGGCAAGATTTCGTCTGCGAGATCGTCGCCTTCCCGCAGCACGGCCTGTTGCATTCCAAGGTCGACGGCCTGATGCGCGAGGCCATGCAGATGGGTGTCGACTATGTCGGCGGGCTCGACCCGACCAATGTCGACGGCGCCATGGAAAAATCGCTCGACGCGATGTTCCAGATCGCGCTTGACGCTGGCAAGGGCGTCGATATCCACCTGCATGAGACGAGCCCGGCGGGCGTTGCCGCGATCGACTACATGATCGATACGGTCGAGAAGACCCCGGCGCTGAAAGGCAAGGTGACCATCAGCCATGCCTTCGCGCTGACCGTGCTTTCGCCTGAACAGCTGGAAGAAACGGCCGGCCGGCCGGCTTTCAGCGAACGGCATGACCATCGCCTCGACGGTGCCGATCGGCGACCTGATGATGCCGCTGCCGAAGCTCGCCGAAAAAGGCGTCTTCGTCATGACCGGCACCGACAGCGTGATCGACCATTGGTCGCCCTTCGGCAGCGGCGACATGCTGGAAAAGGCCTGTCTCTACGCGCAGCTCTATCGCGGGTCGGACGAGTACCAGCTGTCCCGGTCGCTGGCCATTTCGACCGGCGGCGTGCTGCCGCTCGACAAGGACGGCAACCGCGCCTGGCCGAAGGTTGGCGATGAGGCCGGATTCTCGCTGGCGGAGGCGAGCTGCACGGCCGAAGCGGTCGCCCGCGTTTCCCCGCGCACGGCGACCTTCCACAAGGGCCGCCTCGTCTCCGGCGGAGTCGACAAGGCGTCTGGTTGAGCGCAGACAAAAAGGCCGGCGTCACCGCCGGCCTTTTTCGTTTCATGCCGAGAATGTCTTCCAGCGGGTCGGGCGGAAGCGAAGCACCGTCCCGGTCGAGGCCTGCGCGTCGAGCGGCACCTCGATCTCCACATGATGCGGATCGCCGGGCGTGCCGATATCGATATCGGCAATGCGGGTGCCCGCAAGGCGCCGCGAGGTGGAAACGCGGCCTTCCAGCGCCGGTGTTCCCGGGTCGGAAACGAGCACGACATCCTGCGGGCGGAAGAACAGCGTGCCTTCGCCGGAGGTGATATCGCCGCCATGCGCGGCGATACCGATCGGCTCGTCCTGGAAGCGCACGGCACCATCTGAAATGCTGACCGGCAGGCTGGCGCTGTCGCCGATGAAGGAGAAGACGAAGGGCGAATTCGGCCGGTCGTAGACGTCATCCGACGAGCCGACCTGCTCGATCTTGCCCTGGCTCATGACGACCACGCGGTCGGCAAGCTCCAGCGCCTCTTCCTGGTCATGCGTCACGAAGACCGTCGTGTGGCCGGTGCGATCATGGAATTCGCGCAGCCAGCGGCGCAGCTCCTTGCGCACCTTGGCGTCGAGCGCGCCGAAAGGCTCGTCGAGCAACAGAACCTTCGGCTCGATCGCCATAGCGCGGGCGAGCGCCACGCGCTGGCGCTGGCCGCCGGAGAGCTGGTTGGGATAGCGCTTTTCGAGGCCCGAAAGCTGCACCATCTCAAGCAACTCGCTGACGCGGCGCTGAATTTCGGCCTTCGGCGGGCGCTCGCCGCGCGGGCGCACCGTCAGGCCGAAGGCGATGTTGTCGGCGACGGTCATGTGGCGGAACAGCGCGTAGTGCTGGAAGACGAAGCCGACGTGACGCTCCTGCACCGTGCGGTGCGAGGCATCCTCGGAGCCGAAATAGATGCTGCCGAGTGTCGGCGTCTCCAAGCCGGCGATGAGGCGCAGCAGCGTTGTCTTGCCGGAACCCGAGGGGCCGAGAAGCGCGATCAGTTCCCCGGAGCGGATATCGAGCGACACGTCGTTCAAGGCCGGGTATCGATCGAATTCCTTGCGAATGTTTTTTACACTGACGTCCATAGAGGGCGTGCCTTTCAATGCTTGCGGCCGGCCGCGATTTCCGCGCCGTAGTGAAGTTCGAGGGCCGTCTTGACGACGAGCGTGACGAGCGCGAGCGCGGCGAGCAATGAGGCCACCGCGAAGGCGGCGACGAAATTGTACTCGTTGTAGAGGATCTCGACATGCAGCGGCATCGTATTGGTGAGGCCGCGGATATGGCCCGAGACTACCGAGACCGCGCCAAATTCACCCATGGCACGCGCATTGCAGAGCAGCACGCCATAGAGCAGGCCCCATTTGATATTGGGCAGCGTCACGTACCAGAAGGTCTGCCAGCCGCTTGCGCCGAGCGACAGGGCTGCCTCCTCGTCACCCGTGCCCTGCTCCTGCATCAGCGGGATCAGTTCGCGCGCGACGAAGGGAAAGGTCACGAAGACTGTGGCGAGCACGATGCCCGGAACGGCGAAGAGGATTTCGATGCCGTGGCTCTTCAGCCAGGGACCGAGCACGCTGCCTGCGCCGAACAGCAGCACATAGACCAGGCCGGAAATGACCGGCGAGACCGAGAACGGCAGGTCGATCAGCGTCGTCAGAAACGCCTTGCCCTTGAACTCGAACTTGGCGATGGCCCAGGCCGCCGCCACGCCGAAGACGAGGTTGAGCGGCACAGCTATGCCAGCGACCAGCAGCGTCAGCCGAATGGCGGCCAGCGTATCGGGATCGCCAAGCGAGGCGAAGAACTCGCCCGGCCCCTTGCGGAAGGCCTCGATAAAGACGGCGGCGAGCGGCAGGATGAGGAAGAGCGCCAGGAACAGGAGGGCCGTCGCCATCAGCACGTAGCGCGCCAGCGGGGCCTCCGTCGTTGGCGAGCGCAGGGTCTTACGCGCCATGTCCGTACCTCCTGCGGTTCCATGCCTGGATCAGGTTGATCACCAGCAGCATGGTGAAAGACAGCGCCAGCATGATCGTGGCGATGGCCGTGGCCGCACCGTAGCTGAACTCTTCCAGCCGGATGACGATGAGGAGCGGCGCGATTTCCGAGACATAGGGAATGTTGCCGGCGATGAAGATGACCGAGCCATATTCGCCCACGCCGCGGGCGAAGGCGAGCGCGAAACCGGTGAGGATGGCGGGGGCGAGACCCGGCAGCAGCACGCGGCGGATGGTCTGGAAGCGGTTGGCACCCAGCGTCGCTGCCGCCTCCTCCACCTCGCGGTCGATCTCCTCCATGATCGGCTGCACCGTGCGCACCACGAAGGGCAGGCCGATGAAGATCAGCGCGATGACGATGCCGGTCGGGTTGAAGGCGGCCTTGATGCCGACGAGGTTGAGGATCGAACCGACCCAGCCGTTTGGCGCATAGAGGGCGGCGAGCGCGATGCCGGCGACGGCGGTCGGCAGCGCGAAGGGCAGATCGACGATCGCATCGACGATGCGGCGGCCGGGGAACTCGTAGCGCACGATGACCCAGGCGACGAGCACGCCGAAGACCACATTGATCAGCGCGGCGACGAAGGCCGTGCCGAAGGACACTTCGAGCGCCTTGATGGTGCGCTCGTCGGAGAGGATGGCCAGAAACTCCGCACCCGTGAGCGAGGCGGAGCGCCAGACGAGGCCGGCGAGCGGGATCAGGATGATGAGGGTCAGGTAAGCGAGCGAAAAGCCGAGCGTCAGTCCGAAACCCGGAATGACACTCGGCTGTCTCAGTCGCCACCGCCCGGAGGCAGCAGCAGATGTCGTCAAAGGACTTAGTTCCCCGGCTTGTAGATCTGGTCGAAGACGCCACCGTCGCCGAAGTGCTCGGGCTGTGCCTTGGCCCAGCCGCCGAAGATCGGGTCGTCTATCGTCACCAGCTTAATATCGGGAAGCTGTTGCAGCAACTCGGGCTTTACCAGTTCCCGTTTCGAGGGACGGTAGAAGTGCTTTGCCGCGATGTTCTGGCCTTCCTCGGAATAGAGATAGCTCAGGTAGGCTTCCGCCTGCTTGCGCGTGCCCTTGGCATCGACATTGCCGTCAACGACGGCGACCGGCGGCTCGGCGAGGATCGAGATCGGCGGCGCGACAATATCGAAGGAGTCGGCACCGAATTCGGCACCGGCCAGGTAAGCTTCGTTTTCCCAGGCGAGCAGCACGTCGCCGATCTGGCGCTGGGCAAAGGTGGTCAGCGAACCGCGGGCACCCGTGTCGAGAACCGGCGCGCGCTTGTAGAGTTCGGCGATGTAAGCCTTGATCTTGTCCTGATCGCCGCCGAATTCCTGGTTCGCCCAGGCCCAGGCTGCGAGATAGTTCCAGCGGGCGCCGCCGGAGGTCTTCGGGTTCGGGGTTACGATTTGCACGTCGCCCTTCACCAGATCGCCCCAGTTCTTGATGCCCTTCGGGTTGCCCTTGCGCACCAGGAAGACGATGGTCGAGGTGTAAGGCGCCGAATTGTTCGGGAGGCGCGTGCGCCAGTCCTTGGCGATCTTGCCGGTCTTCGAGACGATGGCGTTGATATCGCTTTCCAGAGCGAGCGTCACGACATCGGCTTCGAGCCCGTCGATGACCGCGCGGGCCTGCTTGCCCGAGCCGCCGTGCGACTGCTGGATCGTGACGTCCTCGCCGGTCTCGGCCTTCCAATGTTTTGCGAAGGCCTCGTTGTAATCCTTGTACAGCTCACGCGTCGGATCGTAGGAGACGTTCAGAAGCGTCGTCTCCGCCAGCGTTGCCGTTGCACTGCCGAGCGCAAGCCCGACACTCAGGAGCAATACCCCCACCCGTTTTACCAAAATCGACATCTCAACCTCCTGGATGCTTGTCCCGACCAAAACCCTATTGAATTAGTAGAGTTAGTCAACAATGCCCGGAAAGTTTGCAAAACCGGTTCCAAACAGACCGAAACGGCGCAATGGAAGACCTGCTATTACCCTCAGGTCGCGCACGGTTCATCTCGCAAACGGCGGGCGGCGCGCAAAATGCATCCGCCGAAAATGCCCGATTTTGTCCTCTACCCCAAACTTTTTTCAGCGCTCGGAGGTTCGGGCAAGGCCGTGCGGGGCGGTCGCGAGCACGGCGCGATAGGCCTGGCGCACGGTTTCGGCGAAGGTGAACGGCCCCGGCCGCAGGCTGGAAGCGATTGCGCCGACCACGGAAATCGCCGGCACGAGCGCGCCATGATGGGCGAGGCGGCCGCCGTCATCGATGCTCAGCGCCGCCGCATCGCGGGACAGGAGGCCGGCAAGCGCGCGGGCGGACGGCACCTCGCGGCAGTCGATGACGGTCTCGTCGGCGGATTTCGGAGCACGGGGCGAGACGAAGCGCGTGCGGCCCGTCTCGATTTCGGCGGCAAGGCGGCGGTGGACGTCGGGCGCGAGACGGATGGAGAAGTGGCGATGCAGGCGCAGCAAATGGCGGCGGTAGCGGTTGCGCTCGGCCTGGGGCAGATTGCGCCAGACGACGGCAAGACGGGCGGACGCGGCGTCGACCACGGCCTGCCATTGGCCGCCCTCGCGCGCCTCCGCGCTTCTACATTCGCGCCGTACATAGCGGAACGCCTCCTGCAACGAGCGGCTTGCCGGCGGTTCGCCAAAGGCGACACCGCTATGCGGGCGGGCATGCGGTTGCGGCAGGCGGCCGCTCGCCGCGGCGATGTGGATTTCGCCTTCGTAGCCACCAGCGCGAAGGTGGAGCAGGATGGCGGCAAGTCGCGGGCCGTTGCCGACAAGCGTCAGCGGCGGCGGGTTTTCCAGGCCGGACAGGCGCTCGGCCGCACTGTGCGCCGCCTGCCACGAGGCGGCCTCGCGCTGTGCGCTACCAAAACCGGTCGCGACGAAGACATGGTCGAAATCGGCGCATTCGCCGTCGCGGAAGATAAGCCGCGGCGCGGCGCCACCGGCATCGACATGGCGGACATGGCCGCGGAAGGTGCGGATGCGCACATCCTTGCGCAGCGCCAGCACCTCGCCGAAGCGCGCCATGACATAATCGCGGAACAGCGCGCGCGGCGCGTGCAGGTCCTGCGGGCGGCAAAGTGTGGTGACGGTGCCGCCGGCGAGCCAGTTGGTCTTCAGCCAGTCGGCGAAATCGTCGGGGCGCTCGGGCACGACCGAGAGGTCGCGCGCCGGCTCGGTGGTCGGCACAAGGCCGGCCGCGCCATTGCCGAAGGCGCCCGGCGCATCCTCGGCGTCGACAAGCCAGGCCTCGAAAGGCCGGTGCAGGCGCTTCATCAACGCAATCGCCGTGGCGAGACCGGACGGGCCGGCCCCGATGATCGCGATCTTCAACGCCGGCACCCCCGCCGGCCATGCTGCGTCTTCCCGCATGCCTCTGTCGAAGAACATTGGAGTCCCTTCCTTTCGCCGTGGAAGCCGAACGGTATGATAGCGCAGTTTCAGATATTTTCTACATTTTTACTAGACTAATTGAACGCGCAATTCCCATACCGGCATCCGTCGCACCGGCGGAGCCTCCTTTGGGATCGGCAAGCAGGTCGGACAGCGTCGTGCCGTCGAGGATTTCATCGGCGGCGGCCGCGACTTTCGCGAAGACCCGCCGCACCGCGCAAAGCGCCCGGTCGCGGCAATCGGTGCAGGGGCGATGTCCGCCGCGCGACAGGCAGCCGAGCGGCACGAACGGCCCCTCCATCAGGCGCAGCACATCGCCGAAGACGATTTCCTCCGGGCTGCGCAGCAGGAGATAACCGCCATGTTTGCCCCGGCGGCTGGCGACGAAGCCCGCCCGCTTCAGATCCAGCAGGATCTGCTCCAGGAATTTTTTCGGGATCGTTTCCCGTGCGGCAATCGCGGCGATGCGCATCGTCTCACCCGGCGCGACACGCGCCAGCGCCAGAAGCGCCCGCAGGGCATATTTGGATTTCTGCGAGATCATGACCTGGCGATCTCGGTGGCGATGCGTCCGGCGACCGAACGGGCCTGCACACGGATATCAGGAACGGCGGTGATCTCGAAGTGGCGCCCGGCGGTGAGCGGGCCCATGGCATAAAGCCGTCCCTCGGACGTGGGCACCGCGGAATGCTCGTCGACTGCAATACCGAGGCCGATTGGGTGGGACGCGACGATCCCTTCGGCGGCAAGGCTGGACAAAAGCGGCGAGGCCGAGACCGTACATCGTTCGAAACCGGTGCAATTGACCACCATGGCCACCGACAACAGTCGGCCTTGGACGGAGGCGATCACGCCATCACCCTGTCTATGCAGCGCCTGTAACCGGCCGCGCTGCACGACGAGCCGCCCGGTCTCACGCAGCGCCGCGATTTCGGCGGCGACGGCGGGCGCCATGCGGTGGCGATGGACATTCCAGAACGGCGCGGCGTGGCGCAGGAACCGGCGCTGCTGCTCCGGCGTCCAGCCTTTCCAGAGGTCTTGCGTTACCGGGCGGATACCATCCATGACGGCGCGCCAATCGGGCATGGCTGTCGCAGCCGCGCGAAGCGTCGCAAGCATCGTGCTGACCTCACCGCTTTGGAGCACCGGCGCCAGCGGGTCGGCCCGGTGCGCGAGATGCGCTTGCGGTAGGAGGCCGTGACGGGAAACGGCATGCATCGTGCCACGAAAACCGCTTCGCGCGAGGCGAAGGCACTGATCGACCATGGTGAGGCCGGTGCCGACGAAGAGCACGTCGCCGTCGTCGGGCAGGCGGTTCCACCACGCATCGTCCCAGGGGTTCTGCACGACGAATGGGCGAACCTCCTCGGATATCGCCTCGTCCGGCAAGGGCAGACG
>NZ_JBLZPH010000024.1:13555-17315 GCF_049199205.1 Shinella sp. M31
TAAAATGGTCGGGCCGATCGGCAAACAGGCTCATGCGGCCGGCGGGAACGTTGAGGCGGTGGCAATCGGCCGTCGTCGCATAGGCGATGCCCCTGCCCTGCGCTTCGCGCGCGCCGACGAGGCTGATGCGTGCCGTCGGCGGTGCCAGTTCAACGAGATTGAGCGCCAGCGCCACGGCCGAAAAACCCGAACCGATGACCGCCACATCCGTCTCTTGTCTCATTCCGTTTCCTCCCGAAGGATGACGCGAGCACTCTAGCGGCATTTATCTACAAAATCTATAGACTATTAATCAGCGATCCCCAGATCGGGAGAATGGCCGTCGCACTGCTTGGTTCCAAGCCGGGTCCGGCCGCAGCGATCCGCCCGCTTGAATGGAACGGAGCCGGTGTTATTCTGCGCCGGCATCGACGCCGTGATGCGGGAGCGAGGAACCAGATGGCGGATTTTTCATTGTGTCTTTCGCTCTCTAAATGGCCGTCCATGTGGGGCAGCATTGCCTGCCGCGCGAAAGGCCCCGGCCCGTCCGGCTTTGAGCCCAGCGCCAAAGCGATCTATACAATGTCTATAGAATATGATCTTTTGCCCGACCGAACCAGCGCACCCTGAAACCACCTTCCGCAAGGAGCTGACGCCATGGGTACGATTTCATCAGCGCTTGACCGACCGGTGCGCACCGCCGCCGTGATCGGCACCGAAGACGAAGCGATACATGTGGCCCGCACGGTTTCGGGCCTGTTCGATCTTTCCGGCCCGGCGGCAAACGGCACGGCCGAAGCGCGCCTCGATCTGCTTTCCCGCTCCGGCCTGTTCGGCATTTCCGTTCCCACCGAACAGGGCGGCATCGACGTGTCCAACACGGTGCTGGTCGCCGTGTGCGCGGAGGCCGCGTCGCATTCGCCGACCCTCGGCGAGATTCTTGCGGCGCATTTCACCGCGCTCGAACATATCCGCAGCTTCGGCACCGAGGGCCAGCGCAACACGATCTTTGCCGCCGCCCGTTCGGGTGCCCGGCTCGCACGAGCCGTCGGCCGGCGCAATGGCGCCGAGCTGGAGGCGCTGCCGCTTGCCATTGTCGGCCTCGCCCATCGCCTCAGCGGCGAGGCGCTGTCGACGCCCTGCACGCGCCATGCGGACTGGATGCTGATCCCCGTGCTCGGCGATGGCGGCAAGACCGCCGGCCTGCTGTTGCCGACCCGCATCGACGGCCTGCGCTACGCCGCCAACAGCTGCGAGCCCGGCCCGGGCGGCGTGCAGCCCGCCGAGCCGGTCCTGTTCAAGGACGTGCTCATCGATGGCGACGTGTTGCTGCATGCCGCCGGCGAGGCGCCGCAGCCACCCGTGCCGCACGCGCTCGATCTGCTGCTGGAGGCGAGCCGCCATCTGGGTGCCGGCCGCCGCGCGCTGCGGCAGGTTCTGGAAGGAGCAACGGAACCGGCCACCATCGGCCTGCTCTCCGCCCGCCTCGCCGCGGCGGAGGCCATGGCCGAGGAAGCGGGTCGCGCGATCGACGCCGCCCAGATCGGCCTCGCCGGACAGCACCGGACAAACGCCTTCCTTGCCGCAACGGCTGCCCTGACGGTCGCGCAGGAGGCGGCGAATGCAATACGGGAGACCGGATCGGTCGGGATGGAAAAAGCGGAGCAAACCTTGTCGGCCCCGTCACGGGCCGCCCTGGAACAAAGCGGCCGCCTGCTGATCGAGATGCACCGGCACGCGTCGGAAGCTGAGACCTGACAGCGCTTCGGCCCGCCGCATGACGGACCATGAAGCCGGTTCAGCCGACGCGCTTTTCCAGCTCTTCCTCGTCGATGATCGCGGCGGCGCCGGGAACGGCGACGAACTGTTCCAGCGTCATCGTATCGAGAATGGAGGCAATGGCGTCGCGCACATCGGTCATGGCGCGGCGAACCTGACAGGTTTCCGGATCAGCGCAATCCTCGCAGGCTTCGAAGGCCGTGCGGCTGGCGCAGCGGATCGGTGCGAGCGGACCGTCAAGCACGCGGATGGCATGGCCGATGCGGATTTCAGAGGCGGGATGCGACAGCGAATAGCCGCCGCCCGGCCCCTTCTTGGAGCGCAGCATGCCGGCATTGCGCAGTTCCAGAAGGATCGTGTCGAGAAACTTCTTCGGAATGTTGTTGCGCAGCGCGATCTCGCTGACGAAAGCCGTTTCACCGGGCGCAAGCCGCGCCAGATCCACCAGGGCTTTCAGTCCGTATTTTCCCTTTTTCGTCAGCATGTGCGCCTGCTTTCCATCCGCATGTCTTAATCGGCCGGATCACCCGGCGGCGCGAAACCGTCTGTCGCGCTCTCCAGATTGGCCCGTCGTCTTCGGGAAGATCGTTCGGTTCACCCATGACGGGTGATTCCGGCTCATTCTAGGCACCGAAGTGCGAAAAACATATAAAAACGGTATAATTTATTTGCGCCGACCGTCGCAAGAAGAACAGCCCTGGATTTTCGCGTTTACACGCGGTTTTGCTGTGATACGTGCCCTATTCGCATCATTTTCTGCCGTCTTCGACCCCAAACCCCGCAATTTGCGCTTCTGCCACCCCTAGTAGGGTCGCGCACCCCGTTCCACGACAGCCTGCGATCAGCGAAAAACCAATTGCGGCGCGGCCTTAAAATTGAGGCGAAAATTTCTCTACTAAATTCATAGATTATATAATCTCAATTTACCGGCCCGCCCAGAGAGCTCGGGCAACGGAAACTTGAGGAGAGATCATGACCATTACCCGCAGAACTCTGCTGGCCGCCACCGCCGCGCTGACGCTGGCCGCATCCTTCGGCACGGCCTTTGCCGACGACGTCACGCTCAATATCGGTTACCAGCCGATCGTCGAGCCGTCTCGCGTTCCCCAGGCCGACGGTACCTATGAGAAGGTGACCGGCGCCAAGATCAACTGGCAGAAATTCGACGGCGGCGCCGACGTGATCGCGGCCATCGCCTCCGGCTCCCTCGATATCGGCTATGTCGGCTCCTCGCCGCTCACCGCCGCCGCCAGCCGCGAGCTACCGATTGAGACGATCTTCGTCGTCGGCCTGATCAGCGAAGCCGAGGCGCTCGCGGTGAAGGGAATCGAAAAGCCCGGGGACCTCGCCGGCAAGAAGATCGCGACGCCCTTCGTGTCGACCGCCCATTACAGCCTGCTGACGGCGCTGAAACATTGGAACGTCGATCCGAAGTCCGTCGAAATCCTCAACCTGCGTCCGCCGGAAATCGCGGCTGCCTGGGAGCGCGGCGACCTCGACGGCGCCTATGTCTGGGATCCGGTCCTGTCCGAGCTGAAGAAGAGCGGCAAGGTTCTTGCGACCTCGGCCGACGTCGCCAAATGGGGCGGCCCGACCTTCGACGCCTGGATCGTCAGCAAGAAGTTCGCCGAAGAGCATCCCGACGTCGTCACTGCCTTCGTGAAGGTGACGGGTGACGCGACGGCCGCCTACCGCGCCAATCCGGATGCCTGGAACGCCACCTCGCCGGAAGCGGAAAAGATCGCCCGCCTCACCGGCGCCAAGCAGGACGAGGTTCCGGCGCTCCTCAAGGGCTATATCTTCCCGACGCTGGAGGAACAGGCCGGCGAAGCGCTGCTTGGCGGCGGCACGGTGAAGGCGGTTTCCGATACCGCCGCCTTCCTGCTCGAACAGGGCAAGATTCCGGCCACGCTCTCCGACTACAAGCCCTACGTCTCCACCCGCTGGGTCACGGACGCGACCAAGCTCGCCTACTGACCGGGCGAACATCCTGCGGCGGAGG